>CAYZUL010000001.1:0-55065 GCA_964481895.1 uncultured Nitrospirota bacterium
ATGGCGAGAGGGATGGGCTGAAATCAGTTACAGCCTGGCACTATCTGAAGATGAAATAGGGTCATGAAAGGGTGTCATTCCGAGCGGAACGAGGAATCCTCATGAGAGCATGAGGGATTGCTTCGTTGTCTTGCGGCATCTCGCAATGACAATATTTACAGATATTAAGCCCTGGGTTAGTAATATCCCAGGGCTTATTTTTCCGCAATTATTTCATTTAAGGAGAAAATACATGAAGAAGGGTAACTGTATTGTCTTGCCCGTAATCGTAGTCCTCATTATAATCGGAATTTCTACGACCCCGGCCCTTGCTAACCCTGATGCTATCGAAACCGGAAGGTTGCTTGCCATCCTCCTGGATGCTGGCCGGGTTACAGTTGGGGCAAATCAACCGCTTATCAATGATGCTACCAAGGGGGATAAGGGCTTCACTCCAGAGGTTTTTGAAAAACAGTTGACCGAAAAGTTCAAGGAGCGGGCAGGGGTTGATCTTGGCAATCTTAAAGATGCGAAGGTGCCGGAGATGGCCAAGAAACTGCTGCCTCAGCTTGTCGAGGTGAGCAAGGGCACTGTTGCTGATAATCAGGCGGTCATTAATAAACAGGGTGTGGCATTCAAAGGTTTTATCCCCGCCACCTTCGGTACCCAGGCAGCTACCAAGTTTAGCTCCAAATTCGGTGTCTACCTGAAGCAGACTACCCACGCTGGGCTTTTACGGAATCCCAAGAATAAGGCGGATGACTTTGAGATGGCCATAATGAAAAAATTTGCCGATCCTACTTATCCCCACCAGGGTGATAAGGTCATCAGCGAGGAAGTGGATGGTGGAAAGATCCTCCGGGTGATGCTGCCGCTCTTTTATGGTAAGGGGTGCCTCGCCTGCCATGGGGATCCAAAAGGGGAGAAGGATATCTCAGGCTATGCAAAGGAGGGGGCCAAAGAGGGTGACTTAGGCGGGGCCATTAGTGTCCAGCTACCCGTGAAGTAGGGGCCGTTGTAAAGTGCCCCTAATGCCTTGATTATCATGTTCCCAGGGTAGAAACGGGCATTTACTTAAATTAAGATATTAGTTTAATCTTTACCCAATACTTAGCCTTGGGGTATAATAGCCCCAAGGCTTTTATTTTCATTATTGCTTATACCAATTCGCATTCAACAGGATACCAAGGCGGCTAGGAGGAGGCGACGCAGGCGTACGGTTTGTACGTTGAGGAGCCGACGACGAAGCCAACGCAGGTAGCCGAATGAAGGCAAATTGGTATTACCAATGAAGGACCATTCTATTGATATTCAGGAGGCCCTCGGCCTCGCCATCAAGTATCACCAGTCAGGAAGATTGGAAGAAGCTGAGTCCATATATCAGCAGATCTTGAAGATATCCCCAAATAATATTGATGCCCTCCACCTACTCGGTATATTGGCCTATGGTCTGAAAGAGTTTGAATCAGCTGCTGAGCTGATAAATAAGGCTGTGCAGTTAAATCCAGGTTATGCTGAGGCCCATTACAACCTTGGCAAGATCTACCAGGAGCAAGGCAGACTAGACGATGCCATTGCCTCGTATCAATGCGCTATTGCCATCAATCCAGGTTATGCAGAGGCGCAAAACAATCTGGGTAATGCATTCTTAGGGCAAGGCAGACTGGACGACGCCATTGCCTCGTATCAACGTGCTATTGCCGCTAATCCGGATGATTCCTATTCGTATTGCAACCTTGGTAATGCACTCCGGGAGCAGGGCAGACTAGACGATGCCATTGCCTCGTATAAGTATGCAATTAACTTAAATCCAGGCTATAGCAAGGCCAGAAACAGTCTGGGACATACCCTCCAGGAACAGGGCAAGGTTGAGGAGGCTATTGTTACATACAGATACGCCATCGAGAAAGACCCTGATAATTCTATAGCAGCGCATATGCTGGCAGCTCTTGAAGGTCAAACAACAGAGACAGCGCCACAGAGATATGTCAGGACCCTCTTTGATTATTGCGCAACGAGATTTGAAGATCAACTTGTCAGGAAATTAGAGTATAGGTCTCCGACCCTGCTCCGTCAGGCGCTGGATAGTCTTCTAAAGGAGGGGCAGCGCTTTCAGAACGCCATTGACCTGGGGTGCGGCACAGGATTATCAGGGATGGCATTTAGACCGATTGTCAATCGTCTTTCTGGTATTGATATATCCCCAAATATGATCGAAGAGGCAGGCAGAAAAAAGATTTATGACAGTCTGAAGGTTGGAGATATTCACGATTTTTTAAGAGAAACCGATGAGAAATACGACCTTTTTATTGCAACAGACGTCCTGGTTTACATCGGGAATTTAAGGCCGATCTTCAGTTCAATCAAAGATAGTTCACTAGGCGGGGCCTATTTTGTCTTTTTGACAGAGAGCATAGAGGGGAAAGATTACCTCCTGCGTGAGACCGGACGCTATGCCCATTCCCTGGCCTACATCAAATCCCTTGCAGAGGAACTCGATTTTGAAATCGTTATATGTCAGCAGGCCGTTATCAGGAGACACAATGAAGAGGGGATTATGGGGGATCACATGGTCTTAAGGTATCTAATGTAGGGGCGAGGCGCTGCCTCGCCTAAGCTCACTATAATCGGGAATTATGAGGAAGTGCAAGGGTTAAATATCTCCCCTTTTCGCCAAAGAGGAGCCGTCTTTTTTCTAAATCCTCAATAACATTCTCTATCTGATCTATTTCTCCTTTTTGCTTTTCTTTTTGACCAGACATCTCTTTGATGTGGGCCCTGATCTGTTCAATAGATCTTGGACCTTCATTGCAGAATGAAATGATCCAGGCAGCAGGGCCAATAAAATGTCTCTTTGTAGGCTTCCCTTTTTCTCTGCCGTCATACACAGTTACAAATTCGATAGATTTCATAAAGAAGAGAAAGGGGATATCATCTGATTGAACCCTCCTCTTCCATTCCGCCACGGTTTCGTGTAATTCCTCCTTCAGTGCAGGGTCTATCCGGTTATCTGTTTCGAATTCAAAATCATAAGCAATCTTCATTAAGTCGATCTCTTCCGGATTGTACACATAAGAATATGCCTCTCCAGGGCCTACAATCTTGATCCCATAGTCCTGGGGCCTATTAAAATAGGGGCTGAACCGTTCCAACCAGAAATCCCCCACTGCAGTAGGCGGCAGGAGATGGAAGATAGATTTTATAATATCGATCTGCCTGCGATAGTCCTCATCTGTTTCCCCGGGAAAACCTGTCAAGATATTCCAGGAGATCTCCATGCCATAATAAAAAGCCCACTTAAGACAGAGGATATTCTGGATCGGGGAGACACCTTTATTGATCTCCTTTAATTGATTGGAACTTAAGCTCTCGATACCGGGCTGAATCACCTTTACCCCACCATATGAAAGGGTCTTGACCTGATCCTTGGTCAGATTACTCTTGACCTCAACGAAGAATTCCAGATCGCATTCCTCCTCTCCTAATTTTCCGAAGAGACCGTCAATATATTTCATATCAAGGATGTTGTCCACAATCCGAAACCGGTATGCATTGTAGCGCCTTGACAGAAAGGCGATTTCTTCAAGGATCTTATCCCTGGCCTTGGCACGGAACTTCATACTTGAGGCATTCAGCCCGCAAAATTTACAATGGTGCTTTTCTCCCCACCAGCAACCCCTGGATGTTTCATACAGTATTATAGGGTTTTCCAGTATAGGAGAGGTTGGGTCTATTGCCCTTAGCTGGTCAAAATAATCATCGTAATTAGGCGGCCCATATTTCTCAAACTCCGAAAACACCTGATGGTTTTCTTCGTACACAACCACGTTATTATTGCGATAGGCTACCCCTTTCGGAATAGGGCCGTTGCCTTCGATAGCTTCCATTAGACCTGGAAGAAGATACTCGGCCTCTCCGATGACTGCATAATCGATCCATTTGAAGACCCGGAAATATGCCAACCCCATCTCCGATTCGAAATTGGACCCGCCAAAGACAATTTTAATAGAGGGATATCTATCCTTGATCAATTTGGCAAGTGTAAAGCCGGCCATATTCTGGTTGAAGGTCGATGTAAATCCCACTACATCATACTTCCCCCAATCGAAGGACGCTGCTGCCCATTTAAGAAATCCGGGGGCCGTCCTTGTCTTTAGGTCCAATAGAAATCCATCATCACGGCCAATGGATCGGCATACCTCCTGAATATAGGGATAAAATTGGTTCAAATACTCCTTGTTCCTTGATGAGTCACCAAATAACAGGTGAGAAAAAAGCCAATCACCAATTAGAAATCTTTTTTCGCAGAGTTGACTGTAAACCTCTGGACCTAATTTATCTGAAAAATAGAGGTTCAGGTAAAAAGATCTTACCTCCCGGCCATGGGTTTTTAATATAGTAGAGAGGGTGCCCAGCTGGATCGAAGGGTAGATATTGAAGCCAAAAGGCATATTTACCAGTGCAATTTTAGGGTGCATTCTCTCTCGAAAATTATAATTGTACGATTATTTACAACACCCTTTTAAACTGATCAGCGACGACCATCTTCTTCCCCTTTATAAAACCACCTACCATAAAATCAGTAGAATGGATCAGGCAATATTCTCCATCCCTGTTTAGGGTAATGGCCCCGGCCCTCCCGTCGATCCTCTTAAGAAGCCTCCTAATGGCCTTTCCTGCTGCTATAATGACTGAATCACCAAGTTCTGAAAAAGTGGAAATCTCCTTAGCAACCGCGCATCTTATTATCTTCTCGCCAAGGCCTGTCATTGAAACGGCACAACCGCGGTTGTCCGCATATGTGCCTCCGCCTATTATTGGCGAGTCTCCCACCCTGCCTGGCAGCATCGGAGAGAAGCCACCTGTTGATGAACCTGCGGCAATGTTGCCTTCAAGATCAATGGCTACGGCACCTACTGTCTCGCACCCATAAATAGACTTATAGAGCCTTGCCTGATCCCCTCCTAAATCAAGGCTTCTATTGACCGCCTTGAGTCCCTCTTCATCTATTGACCTGAGTTCTCTCAGGTTGTAGTGGGTGCCAAACCTCCTTGCGCCCTCTCCTGCAAGCATAAGGTGTGGTGTCTTATCCATAACAAGGCGTGCGCATGCAATGGGATTGGCAATGCCGGATACCGAGGCGACTGCGCCCGCCATAAGATCCTTGCCCTCCATTATAGATGCATCCATCCTGGCTGCACCGTCCAACTGGAGGTGCGAACCGCTGCCTGCATTGAATAGTCCGCTATCCTCCATCAATATTATCGTCTTCTCTACTGCATCGAGACTACTTCCACCATCTTTTAGGATACTGAAACCGGTCCTAATTGCCTCTTCGATATAATCCAGTTGCCCTTTTTTTGCCTTCCTAAAGCCGGCCCCGCCATGGACTGCTATGACTAGCTCTCTTTTTTTAGCCACAATAGCGCTTATAATAGCAGAAGTTAATCTGATTGCCAAACAGGAGACCCGGTGGTATTATCTCCCAGGCATGAAGATAGTATCAGCAGAATTTGTAAAGAGCTGTACCAAAGAAAACGAATATCCGAGGGAAGTCCTACATGAGATAGCCTTTGTCGGGAGGTCAAACGTAGGGAAGTCATCCCTGATCAATGTCCTGTTAAACAGGCGGTCCCTTGCGAAGACATCGTCCACTCCGGGCAAGACGAGACTCATAAATTTTTTCAAGATAAATTCATCCTTCTATCTGGTAGACCTACCCGGTTATGGATATACAAGCCTCCCAAAGGATGTAACGGCCGGATGGGGAGAGATGATTGAGGGGTATCTCTCCAGGAGGGAGAGGATAAACGGGGTTATACTCCTTATGGATATAAGAAGAGATGTTGACGATAAAGACTTGATTATGATCGAATGGCTGAATCGCTATGAAATACCATATATAATAGCCGTCACTAAGTCTGACAAGCTGGCAAGGGGAAAAAGGCTTCAGGCAATAAATGATATAAGAGACTCTTTGAAGATGTCTGGGGCTGTTGCTTTTATCTGCTCCTCTTCCAAGACAGAAGAGGGGAAGAAGGAACTGTTAAAAGAGATCAGTCTATTTCTTAAAGATAAAAAGACTTAGTGCATAATAAAAAGGGGGAGCAACCTCCCCCTTTTTATTAGTTTCTATAACTCCTAATGCTATTTCTTGAGGCTCCGCTCAAAGGTAATAATCTCCCATGCCTCCTGCTCTGTAATTACTGATGGGACATATGAGATCATGCCTGTCCCGGCAGACCCATTTTTGATCACCCAGAATAGCTCGCCATCTGTCTTTGCCGCATGGAACTTGGCATTTGTAAAATTCCTTGGCATAGGATCAAGGGCAGCGCCTGCAGGGCCGTCACCAGCACCACCTTCACCATGACATGTAAAACATGTTGCCTTGCCAGTGAAGAGCTCCTTCCCCTTTGCTATATTTGCAGGATTTGACGCAACAGGATTCTTCATCGCCTTTGCTGCGGCAATCTGATCTGCCGGCACCCTGGGTGCAATCGGATCCTTCTCTGCGGCGCTATAGCTATTTACTACATACATGGCTACCATTGATAAACCCAAAACCAAGACCAAAATCTTTTTCATCTTTCACCCTCCTTGCTAATAGATCTAGTATTGTCGGTACTGAATAATATAAAGATATTAATTGGCAGGAATCATGACTACCTGATGACTCCAAAGACCAAGGTAGAACCTAATGTCTCACCTCCTTTCTACTGAACAAAAACAGGAACCAATCTCTTAAGTAATCCAGTGAATAAACCGCAGTAATATATAATCTGGGAACTTCTTTGTCAAGTCTTTTTTATGTTTTTTTATGTTTTAAGAATCAGTAAAGAGCCAGCAGAAGATAGATGCTAAGATTTTTAGATTGTATGTTATTAAAACATGCTTTTTAATAAAATATAAAAAAGTGCTTGACATTTTATTTATAATAATGTTATAAAACAAAAGTACTTGAAAGGAGTTCTGTAAATGGAGGCGCTAAAGGATATAATAGATGGACTTGAACAACGCATAAATGCGTATAAGAATCGCCTACAAGAACTCCAGAAAAAGAGAGAGCGCATAGATGATGAGATAAAGACCATTAAAAGATATCTTGAACTTGCAGAGACCCTCTATAGGGTTGAAGCCGACAAGGCGAAGATTGCAAACCTTTCAAAACAGTTAATTGCCGGCACGGAAAAGGATAGCTCACTGCAGCCGCAGGCCCCCCCCCTGGTGGATGTAACTGACCAGTCCAGGGAGTCCAGGGAAATCCTCATGGGAAGGTCGAAGTATGTAGGCATGTCTGTGTCCCAGGCTGCCTCCATCTTATTGGCAGAGGTCAACGCCCCGATGCATGCAAAGGAGATACATCAGAAGTTGATTGAGGGAGGACTCCGGATGCGGGGGAAGACACCTGTTACCTCTATAGCTATTTCTTTGGCTCGGGATAAGCGGTTTAAAAAGGTAGCGCCTAATACATTTATAGCAGTTTCGACAGAAGATAGCGCAGTTGTAAATACATCAGAGTATTTTCAAGGAAAGGGGGTGAAATAATTGGCTACTAAAAAAGCACCAGTCAAGAAGAAAGCTGCAACAAGCACAAAAAAAGCAACAAAAAAGAAGTAGTGCCCTTTTTGCTACACGGCTGGGGGCTAAAATGTCCCCAGCACCCTTTTTCTTCAAAAAAACCGGCAATCTAGTGTCTATCTAATCTGTAAAGCTTGGTGTGGTAAGAGAGAAGGAACTATTTTTATGTTTTACCCTATTATCTGAATTAACCCATATCCAGCAATCTCTCCTGGAAAGGACCTCTAAGACAAGCCTTGTATTTAAGGCATGTCCTGAACGCGTTGCTATTATGTTACCTATTATTGGTGCACCAAGGAGTGATATGTCGCCAATCAGGTCGAGGATCTTATGCCTCACGAACTCATCCTTATAACGGAGACCGCCTTCATTTAATATCTCCTGATCTCCCACTACTACAGCGTTCTCCAATGATCCACCCTTTGCCAATCCCTTTGCCCATAGCCTTTCTACGTCACGCAATAACGTAAATGTCCTTGCAGGACCTATCTCCTCAATAAATCTGCTTTCGGATGGAGAATAAGAATATGACTGATATCCGATGGCTGGATGATCAAAGTAAATGTCGTAAGTGATTTGCGGATAGGCCGAAGGTCTGACCAGAATAGACCTCTCCCCTTCGCTTATTGATATTTCCTTAATTATCTTTATATATTTCCTGGTCCTGCCCTGCTCAATTACACCAACCTCCCTGATAAGATTAATGAAGTCAATAGAAGAGCCGTCCATTATCGGAACCTCATTGGAATCCAGCTCTATGCGCAGATTATCGATCCCCAGGGAAGATAGTGTTGCCAGAAGATGTTCTACTGTTGCAATAACAATATCTTTTCTTCTTAGACTGATAGAAAGGTCTGTATTGGTAAGGTTTTCTAAGGAGGCACTTATTTCTTGAGTACTTCCCTTTCCTTTCACGACAAAGATTATACCTGTATCCGCAGGTGCAGGCATCAGCCTCATACTCACAGGATTCCCTGAGTGAAGCCCCACCCCTTTACAAACAACGATCTTCTCTAAGCTCCTCTGTCCTCTCATGTCCATAATAACACTCTTCTTATTTAAACTTCGTTAGGATGCAGTAGAATTCGTTATAGAAGATATGCAATATGGGTACCAGAGGCAGGATCAGGGATATTAGTTATAATTCCCTTTGTTTATTAATTAGTTATATGTGCATCTAAATATCCGTCCTTGTGCAGTGCTTTCCCTTTGGTGTTGTAAAAATCACACATCTTAGGGACAAGTGTTGTATTTTAACCTTGAAGATCTACTTATTATGAAGGTCTTTTATGAAATTTTTCGCTGCTTCTATGCCTGCCTTAAAGGCGTCGATGTTTAGTGATTCCGTACCTTTTGGAACCCTTGCCACAATAGCAGCCTCGATCCCCTTCCTTGAAATGATATCTGTGATATGGGATATTGTACCAAGGGCCACCATGTTTGCTACAAATTTCTTGCCTAGCTCCTTTTGTGCTATTGAAGTAAAGGGGATCTTAAAGGCCCCCTTTGCTGGTATGTTTGTAACAAATGTAGAGTCTATTGCAAGCAGCCCACCCTCTTTTAAGTCCTTAAAATATTCATCACATGAACCCTGATTCATCGCCAGGAGGAGATCAAGTTTGATAGCCTTGGGATAGTCTATTTCCTCATCGCTTATAACAATCTCAGATTTGCTGACCCCTCCCCTGGCCTCAGGGCCATAGCTCTGGGTCTGGACCACAAATTTTTTGTCATATATGCCTGCCGCCTCGGCAAGTATAATACCTGCCAATATCAGACCTTGTCCTCCGGAACCGGAGAGCCTTATCTCGTATCTAAAAGCCAATTATAGTTCCTCATATATTCTCGATTTTGCCTTCTCCTTTGCCTTTTCCTCCTCCATGATCTCCCTGATCGCCTCTCCGGCGGTCTGCCTTACCTTGTTGTACCCCTCCTCATAGGTAGGTATGTCCCGGTCAACAAGTACGCCTACAGGAAACCTGTCACCAAGCTCATCAGGGCTCATCTCTCTTGCTTTTTCGATGCGGACGGCCTTCTCTTTTTGCCAGAAAAGCATCTCAACGGGCGAGGCAAACCTATTCTGTCTTCCATAGTAGGTATGACAATGGACAATAACCTCGACTACTGAAAAACCCTTCTTCATAAGGGCCTTCCCGATCAGGCCGTCAAGCATCTTTGCGTGGTAGGCCGTTCCTCTTGCTACAAATGTTGCCCCTGCTGCCTCTGCCAGTTTTGAGATATTAAAGGACTGTTCAAGGTTTCCGTATGGCGCGGTGGTTGCCTTTGCCCCGTAAGGGGATGTGGGGGAATATTGACCACCTGTCATCCCATATACACTATTGTTAAATATTATTGCCGTCAGGTCTATGTTCCTTCTTGCCGCATGGATAAAATGGTTTCCCCCAATGGCCGTAGAATCACCATCTCCCATGACTACGACGACATTTAGTTCGGGTCTGGCAAGTTTTATGCCTGTTGCAAATGTTAATGCCCTTCCATGAGTGGTATGGAGGGTATTGAAATCGCAGTAAACGGGGAGCCTTCCGGCACAGCCGATCCCGGCCACAAGAACGACATTGTTCTTGTCCCAGCCAAGGGTATCTATTGCCCTCATCATGGAGCCGAGGATAATGCCGTTTCCGCATCCCGGGCACCAGACAGTAGGAAATTTCTTGTCATGCCTTAAATATTTATGTACAAGATCTGTAATCGGCTCCATTAGCTGTAAACCTCCATAATCCTTGTCAGGATCTCATTGGGGGTTATAATTGTACCATCGATCCTGTTTATTCCCCTGACCTTCTTATGGTCATGGACAAGCCTCTGCACCTCCCTTATAACCTGACCCATATTCATCTCTGGCACCAATACAGTTCTGACCCTTTCTGCCCTCTCAAGGACTATGTCATCCATAAATGGCCACAATGTTATAAGTTTAAGGAAACCTACCTTATATCCCCTGGATCTTGCGTCAAGGACAGCCCTTTTGGCTGATCTTGCTACGGACCCATAGGCTATAACCAGAAGTTCAGCGTCCTCAAGCAGATACTCCTCAAAATAGGCCATGTCCCATATGTTCTTTTCTATCTTTCGCTGAAGCCTTTCAAGAAGGGTCCTTACCTCATCAGGTTTTGATGTGGGAAAGCCCTTTGTATCGTGTATCAACCCGGTAACATGATACCTGTATCCATCGCCGAAGTTGGCCATTGGCGGCACACCGGCACTGTTACCTTCATAGGGGATATACCATTCGGGTGGGACAGAAGGTTTTGTTCTTTCGATAACCTCAATTGCCTCCGGTTCGGGAAGCATAATCTTCTCGCGCATATGACCGATTACTTCGTCGCTTAGCATGATGACTGGTGTCCGATATTTCTCAGAGATATTAAATGCCTTGATAGTATACTCAAAGCACTCCCTTACAGAGGATGGGGCCAGCACTATGATCGAATGATCTCCATGTGTTCCCCATCTTGCCTGCATTACATCACCCTGGGCAGGAGACGTTGGAAGTCCTGTAGACGGCCCGCCCCTCATCACATTTATTATCACGCATGGAACTTCAGTAATGGCTGCAAACCCGATATTCTCCTGCATTAATGAGAAGCCGGGTCCTGATGTAGCGGTCATGGATTTGACTCCTGCGAGGGAGGCGCCGATTATTGCTCCCATGCTGGCTATCTCGTCCTCCATCTGGATGAATGTCCCGCCTATTTGGGGAAGTTTTTGCGAGAGTATCTCTGCGATCTCAGAAGAGGGTGTTATCGGGTACCCGGCATAGAAACGGCAGCCTGCCATAAGCGCACCCTCCACGCACGCCTCATTACCCTGCAACAACAGCTTTCCTCCCATATCAAACATAAACGGACCTACTCCCTGACCTTTTCTGTTGTTGCGGCCTTAATCTTCTCCGCATGTCTGTTATTCATGGTCCTCTTCTTCATCCCTGTTATAGCAAAGTCAGGGCAGTGGATATCGCAATTCCCGCAGCTCGTGCAGGCATCAGGGTTTTTGGCGTAGGGATATCCGTCGGCTGCCATAGCAAGAACGTCCTGCGGGCATACGGCAACACAGATCCCGCACCCCTTACACCATGTTTTATATATCTCAACGGGGAGATCTTTTTCAATAAAACCTGCCCCGGCCTTTCCATATCTATTCACCTAATTCTTCCTTTCTATCATCTGGGCATCTAATAATCCCTTAACAGCCTCTCCTATCTTTGCCGGACTTAAGATGACCTCCACACCGGCCGACTTCAAGGCCGCTATCTTATCCTGTGCTGTACCACCGCCTCTGGATATAATGGCGCCGGCATGCCCCATCCTCCTCCCTGGAGGCGCTGTTATCCCTGCCACAAAGGCGGCTACCGGTTTTTTAAGATCAGATCTTATATAATCCGCCGCGGCCTCCTCATCTCTTCCACCGATCTCCCCTATAATCAATATTGCTTCTGTTTCGTCATCTTCAGCAAAAAACTTAAGCAGGTCCACGAAAGACGTGCCTATGATAGGGTCTCCACCTATCCCTATACATGTCGATTGACCTATTCCTAACTCTGATAGCTGGTTTACTGCCTCATACGTCAGGGTTCCGCTCCTTGATATGACGCCTACCTTCCCCTTTTTGTGTATGGCGCCCGGCATTATACCTATTTTGCATTCCCCTGGGGTAATGACGCCAGGGCAGTTTGGGCCTATCAGTCTCGACCTTCTGTTTCTCAGGTACCTCTTTAACCCAACCATATCCAAGGTAGGTATCCCCTCCGTTATGCAGATTATTAGGTCGAGATCCGAATCTGCCGCCTCCATTATTGCATCCGTTGCAAGGTGCGGTGGGACAAAGATAACCGATACCGTTGCGCCGGTGGCCTCCTTTGCCTCAGATACACTGTTGAAGACAGGGAGTCCAAGTATGGACTGGCCGCCCTTCCCCGGCGTTACGCCCCCAACCACCTGAGTCCCGTAGCTGGTCATCTTATCGGCATGAAATTGTCCCTCTTTTCCTGTGATCCCCTGGATTATGACCTTTGTATGTTTGTTTATGAGGATACTCATACTACATTTTTGCCAGGGATACTGCCCTCTCTGCTGCATCTGCCATTGTTTCAGCAAGGATGAATGAAAGACCTGATGCATTTAAAATTGCCTTTCCCTCCTCCAGATTCGTGCCCTTGAGTCTTATGACCAGGGGTAGATCCACCTTGATTTTTTCTGCTGCATCTATTATGCCTCTAGCGAGGAGATCGCACCTCATTATCCCGCCAAATATATTAACAAGTATGACCTTTACATGCTTATCAGACAGGAGTATTCCGAGGGCATGCCCTACCTGTTCGGCCGAGGCGCCACCGCCAACATCCAGAAAGTTCGCAGGTTCTCCCCCGGACCTCTTTATAAGGTCCATTGTGGCCATAGCGAGGCCTGCACCATTTACCATGCAGCCTATATTTCCCTGGAGCTTAATGTAGGAGAGACCATGACTCGAGGCCTTAACCTCTAAGGGATCCTCCTCATTAAAATCTCTGAGACCCCTTATATCCTCATGCCTGAACAGGGCATTGTCATCAAAATTAATCTTGGCATCAAGCACCAAGAGCCTGTCATCTGCTGTTATTGCAAGCGGATTTATCTCTGCAAGCGAACAGTCATACCTTATAAAAAATTTTACCAGTCTTTGCACCAGGTTGTCAAACTCCCTGGAGACCGGTGACCCCCCAAAGAGCCTGTAGGAGAGCCTCCTGGATTTAAAGGGATATATCCGGTCAGATGCATCTATCTTCTCCTTTAGGAGGAGCTCAGGGGAATTCTTTATCAGCTCTTCTATCTCAATGCCTCCCTGGCTGCATGCAATAACTGCCGGTTCGGCCCTTTCCCTGTCTATTGTGATGCCTATGTATAACTCCTTCTTTATGTCGGTTGTCTCTTCTATCAAGATCTTTCTTACAACTATCCCTTCAGGGCCTGTCTGATTGGTAACTAGTCTCATGCCCAGGATGCTCTTTGCGAAATCTAAAGCCTCGTCTTTAGATTTCGCAAGAAGAATCCCGCCTCCCTTTCCCCTTCCTCCGGCGTGCACCTGGGCCTTGATAACAAGCCTGTCGCTCTTATGCCAGGCAATGATATCTCTTGCCTCTTCCTGTGATGACGCAACCCTTCCTATCGGCACAGCTATCCCGATGGCTGACAGCATCTCCTTTGCCTGATATTCATGGATCTTCATTGGTATCAGATCACCCTTCCCAGAATGGTTTCTAAGGAAACAAGGTGCCCCGAGAGCATTAGATCCTCAGGTGAAAGACCCAGTGCAAGGCCTATTAATTGAGACAGGTGGAGGACCGGAAGGTTGAGCTTTTCATCTATTACAACCTCAGCCTTTGTCTGATACATATCAAGGGAGATCTGGCAGAGGGTGCAGGAGGTAACAATAAGTTCAGCACCCCTCTCCATTGCACGGGAGAGGTGGTTCCCCATCATCTTCAGGGCAACCTCTTCAGCAGGGAGCATTATATGGAGGCCACAGCACCTTATCCTGCCGCCATAGGATACCAGCTCTCCTCCCAGTGCAGTTATAAGTCTTTCAAGGGAGGACGGGTCTTTCGGGTCATCTAATTTATGGATGTCTATCGGCCTTAAAATATGGCATCCGTAAAAGGGTGCAACCTTTACTCCCTTTAGCGGGCGTTTTACCATTCCTTTAAGATTGTCGATCCCGAATTCACCGACCAGATACCAGAGGAGATGGATCACATTTACACTGCCCTTATACCTGTGGCCTGTCTCTCCTATAATCTCATTGATCCTTGCGGCCTCTGACTGGTCTTCTGTCAGTATCTGGTTCTTGCGGGAGATATTCATGTAGCATGTGCTGCATATTGTCAGGAGGTCAAGCCCATCCTCTTCAACTATTGCGAGATTTCTGGCATTTATGGCAAGCTCTATTTCCGGGTCAGCCTCTCCCAGCGAACCCGCCCCGCAGCAGCTAAGGGATGGTATGTCGACAAGTTCAAGACCGATCAGGGGGGCAATCAGCCTTGTCGAGTGGTCTGCCTCGCAGGCAGATTCCTGGGCAGCACATCCAGGGTAATAAGCAACCCTCATGCCTTTCCTCTCCTACCATCTTCTATGATCTTATATATCTTTCTTATCTCCTTTATCCCTTTTATTGGTCCCCTGATTCGGGGTACCTTGCCGCGCATTAACAACTTTAAGAAAAAGGGGATCTCCTTTAAAATGCCGACCCCCTTCACCTTGATGGCAAGCAGCGGCTCAGAGATTCTACCGGTCCTCTTTATCCCATGATAGAATCCATCGATATAACTTGCACCTGGATCATCCTTAAGATCCATCCAGTACGACTTAGTCCTAAGATAGGATATGGAATCCTTCGGTATAATCCCTTTTGGGCATATAGAGGCGCACAGATAACAGTGTGCGCAGTGCCAGAGACCGGCGTCGGCAAGCTTCTTTAATCTATCTCTTCCGCCGTTATCCCTTGGGTCTATAACAAATCTATAGGCCTTGTTAAATACCGCAGGTCCAAGGAAATCAGGATCTACCTTGAATGCCTCACAGTCAGAATAGCAAGCCCCGCATAATATGCATCCGGATGCCGTATCAAGGGATGCTGCTTTTTCGCGCAAAAATTCCCCTGTCCCTCCTTTTACCTCTACCCCCCCCTTGTCCCCAACGCCCCCTCTTATCCCCCTCTTTGACAAAGAGGGGGAAGGGGGAGTTAGAGAGGGGGATTGAGGAGGGTTGTGATCAGAAATCAGCCATGGGTCTGATTTTTTGAGTCGGTCCCACATTGGTGTTAAATCAACAACAAGGTCTTTGATTGCGGTGAGGTTCTTCAGGGGTTCAATGACGACCTTTCCCTCCCTGCTCAGGGAATCCATTAATCCTGTTGTACATGCTAGAACCTCATGTCCATTTACCCTGACGGCGCATGAGCCGCATATACCCGATCTGCATGAGCAGCGGAAGGCAAGACTTCCATCCTTGTCGTCTCTTATCATACGCAATACATCCAGGATAGTGGTGCGGGCCTTTTCATCAATGGTAAGTTTGTGTTCTTCTTTATGAGGGATATCGGCCTTTACCGGGTCATACCTCTTGATGATTACTGAGACATCCATCAATACTTCCTCTCGGCAGGGGGGTACTTTGTGACCCTTACATCCGCGTAATCGAGCCTGGGCGCAGTCTCTCCTTTGTAGGCAAGTGTATGCTTAAGCCACCTTACATCATCCCGGAGAGGAAAATCGAGCCTGTAATGGGCCCCCCTGCTCTCCTCCCTGGCAAGGGCCGACTCTATGATTATTTCGGCAAGTTCTATTATTGAGCCGAGTTCAAGGCATAAAATAAGCTCTGTATTAAAGACCCTGCCCTTGTCCTGGATATAGACATCCCTGTAACGCTCCTTAATCTTTTTGACCCTCTCTCTTGCCCTCTCTGTCCCCTCCCTCTTTCTGGATATACCTACACCCTCTGACATGATCTGCCCTATCTCTTCCTTTAGCGCCGGGACCTTTTCACCCTTTGTCCTGTTCATGATCTCTGCTATCCGGTCTTCCTCTGCCTTAATCGATTTTGATGAGACGTCCAGGGACTTGATCGATTTAGCCCTTTCAGACGCCTTAATGCCGGACCTCTTTCCGAAGACTATTGTCTCAAGCAGGGCGTTCCCACCAAGCCTGTTTGCACCATGGATACTTACACATGCAGACTCACCTGCCGCATATAGACCTTCAAGTCCGGTCTCACCCCATTCATTAGTCCTTATCCCTCCCATCGAGTAGTGGACACCGGGTCTTATCGGGACAGGATCTTTGACCGGGTCAACTCCTGCAAAGGTTATGGAAAGCTCTCTTATCTGCGGAATACGTTCCATTATCTTTGCCCGGCCCAGGTGGCGGATATCCAGAAGCACGCATCCGTTTATACCGCGCCCCTCCTCGATCTCCTGGTATTCAGCCCTTGAGACGACGTCCCTTGATGCAAGCTCCATCTTTTTTGGCGCATACCTGTTCATAAATCGTTCATTCTTTGAGTTTAAGAGATACCCCCCCTCGCCGCGTGCCGCCTCACTAAGTAATATTCCGGTCTCTTTTAAGGTTGTCGGATGAAACTGCACAAACTCCATATCCATAAGAGGGATGCCTGCGCGAAAGGCGATGCTCATCCCGTCACCGGTATTTATCAGGGCGTTTGTGGAGATAGAATAGACCCTGCCGTAGCCTCCTGTGGCAAGGATTACAGACTTTGCCCTTATCTGCTGGAGTCCGCCTGTTATCAGATCCCATGCAATAACGCCCTTGCAGGCACTATCCTCGACTATAAGGGATGTAACGTACCACTCCTCATATACAAAGGCCTTCCTCTTTAAAAGTTGTTCATATAAAAGATGTACTAATGCGTGGCCTGTTTTATCTGCCGCGTAGCATGTCCTTGGAAAATCAGCGCCGCCAAAGGGCCTCTGGGCAATCCTTCCCCGCTCATCCCTTGAGAAGAGTGCGCCCATCCTATCGAGTTCAAGCACATCCTTTGGTCCCTCCTGGCACATTATCTCGATCGCGTCCTGATCCCCCAGATAATCGCCGCCCTTTATCGTATCAAAGGCATGGGCCTCCCATGAATCATCCTCCCTTATTGCCGCGTTTATCCCGCCCTCTGCCGCAACAGAATGGCTCCTGACAGGATGGACCTTTGAAATAACAGCAACATCCAGCTCCGGCGGTACGGCTATCGCCGCCCTCATTCCGGCAAGTCCTGCACCTACTATAAGGACATCATGGACCCTCATGATTGCCTCCCATAATAAATTATTAAGGATCCCTTATAAATTCCCTGTAATTTGCTATATCCAGTCTAAGATCCCTTGGCTGGTTAATGATAGTATTTAGAATAACCTTAAGGGAGTTTTGTACTGCCTCCCTTTTTGTCCTGACCTTCGGATCGTTCTGTAAGACCGTATTTATATCAAAGCATAGGGCCGATCTGTTCATTACCCTGAAGAGCTCGAATTCTTCGCGGAGCGTCTCGGGGATATCCTTTTTTTCTTTGTAGAGGCCATAGATATCTTCAGGGCCATTTGCCTTGGTCTCCTTTTCTAAGGAATTAATCCAATCCTTCTCCTTCTTATCGTCAACCGCTCTGTAGGCATTATATGCTATCTCTCTTGTCTTCATCGGGGTTTCGCCTATAAGAAGCCTGCTCATAAACCTCTTAAGCGGCAGATATTCCGCCACACGTGGGTCATTCATATCCCTCCTCAATAATACTACGCTGGTAAGCCTTGCAGGTTCAAGGGGGTTAGTAAAGATACGCTCCCTTCCAAACATGGATGCAATGTCGAGCATACCCCTGGAATTATCAAAGGCAAACATCCTTCCCATGGTCCTGGCCTTCTCGTCCTGGCCTATAACTCCGGGCCATTTGTCACCAGATTTATCGAGTGTGGCAATAGAGGAGTTTATCACCTCCTCATTTTCCTTGATAAATTCATCCATTATGTCAGGGGCATTCTCAATGTCAGATTCAAGGAGGGCAGGTATCGATTCAGGGAAACTCTCCACCAGACTGCTCCTGAGATAGAAAAGCTTCTCTGATATATAGGCATAGGCCTCAGTGCCCCTTTTTATGTCCAGGTCTTTGGCCTTGAGTATCATTATATTGTCATCAAGGGTCCTGGCAGTTACCTTTAGATCCTCATTGATTCCCTCCCTCTCCAGCCATCTATAGGTTTCATAGCCCCTTATAATCGATCCATTTCTATCCTCAATAGAAAGGGGTGAAACCTTCTTTCCCTCCTTTGTGCTATAGGCATATCGGACATATACCCAGTCATCCGAATGGAACCTTGTCCCATCAAACTGCATAAGTCCGTAGGAGGATGTTGATTTGCCGGTGCCGGTAGGCGCAATGTAGAGCACGCCAAGATCGTCCTTTGTTACGCAGGCCCCATGGATCGAATGGATCCCGAAATCCCTGGCAAGTATCCTTCCGACCGCGCCCAGGACCCAGCTCTTTAACTGGCCATAATAGGAGGTATTAAAGAAGATAATGGTATCTGTCGATCTGCTGTAATATGCCGCCTCCTCCTCGTCAGCTACACCTGTAAGGGCATAGACAATAACCCTTGGCTCCTCCTCCGGTGGCATTGATATCAGTTCTTTCCATTCGTCGGAGGAGAACCAGTTCATCCTCCAGAATTTAATGAGATGGGGTGAATTAGTGGTTGCCTTTACCCTAATCCCATGGATGATCACATCGCTCTGGTAGATCTTAGCCCTGTTCTGATTTATAAATGTTTCTGCTGATGAGAGGAGCCTGTCTTGCAGTCCGGGCGTCTCATCCACTACCTTATTCGCCCTGGCGGTCCTGTTCCTTGTCCTTGTTATGACATTCGATCTTCCGATCGGGGTGCCGTCCCACTCTATGGCGTCCGGATATGGCGGGTCAGGAAAAATATAGTTGGACATTATCCCTCTAACAGCTTCAATATGACCTTTCTGGTTCTCGGTCCATCAAATTCACAAAAGAAGATCCCCTGCCACCTGCCGAGGATGATCTCACCATCCTTTATCAGGATATATTTTGATGAACCCATCAGGCTTGCCTTGACATGCGCCGCCGCATTGCCCTCTGAATGCCTGTAGTTACCCTCATAGGGGATCAACTTCTCCAGGGTATGTAAGATATCCCTTGCGACATCAGGGTCTGCATTCTCGTTGATGGTAATCCCTGCCGTGGTATGCGGTACATACATGTAGCAGACCCCTTCTTTGATGCCGGAGTCTTTGGCGATCTTCCTGATCGCACCCGTTATATCTAACATCTCAGACCTGGCCCTGGTCTTTACCTCTAGCTCCTTTATCATTTTTTAATTAAACCATACAATCATCATTCAGTCAATAATACCAATGGCGGGGATATTTTATTGCTGGACTCTTTATATAATAGGAGTATAATAAACAAAGCTATGGTAAAAGATTCCAAGATATTAAAAACCTTTGAAAATAATTTTATCAGAAATGAGGGAAGGCTTTCTTATGATCATGCTTTGAGGCTATTTACGTATATGTGGAATGAGGCTGTAAGCCTTGGAATCCTTCCTCCTGAAGATCCGATGGAGGGGATAGAGGTAGATATAAAGATTGCCAGGGTATTAAATTCATGTTTGAAGAACTCCTCTCAAGGATAGGTGCAACCCTCGATAGACGCAAACTTCCTTATATGGTTATAGGAGGGCAAGCTGTGCTTCTTTATGGAGAACCGCGTCTTACCAGAGACATAGATATTACACTTGGAGTCGGTATCGATCATATAGATGAGATCCTTGCTGTTGTTCAAAAACTCTCCCTAAAACCGATCCCAAAAGAGATAGAATCATTTGTGAAACAAACCATGGTATTGCCTGCCTTAGATGAGACTACAGGTATAAGGGTCGATTTCATCTTCTCTTTTACCATCTATGAAGCCGAAGCCATAAAAAGGGCAAAAAAGATTAAAATAATGGGGGAGGAGGTCTCTTTTGCCTCTCCGGAAGATGTCATTATTCACAAGATCTTTGCTAAAAGGCCCAGGGATATAGAGGACGTGAGGACTATTATCCTTAAAAACCCCGGGATCGATGTCCAATATATAAGAGATTGGCTAAAGGAATTCGATGCATCATCTGATAAGAAGGAGTTTCTAAATATCTTTGATGAGATATTAAGGTCTGAGTAGCGAGAATGCTTAAGAATTGATGTATTAATTTTATTGACCGCTATGAGCGAGAAAAGTCTTCAAGAGCAATATGCGCCTAACAGTACCTGCTTTGGATGCGGACCGGCAAACAAAAAAGGGCTGCATATTCGAAGCTTTGTTCAAGGGGATCAGGTGATAGCCGAATGGAGGCCCGAGCCTTATCATGAGGCATTTTCCGGTGTAATAAATGGCGGGATTGTCGGGGTGCTCCTTGACTGTCATTCAAACTGGACAGCGGCCTGGCACCTGATGAGATGCTCAGGGGCGCTGCATCCGCCTTGCACAGTGACAGCAGACTACCACGTCAAATTCCTGCATCCGACACCTGCAGATGGCCCGGTGAAGCTTGTTGCCCGGGTAGCCGAACTTCAGAATGATAGGGCCGTGATTGAAGCGGAACTCGTATCAAACGGACGCGTATGCGCAACGTGCCGGGGTACATTTGTGGCCGTGAAGCCTGGCCATCCTGCATACCATCGGTGGTGAGGTAAAAACAATAATTGGACCTGAATGGAATTACAGTGGCAATTGCGAGAAAGGAATGGCACTACGATAGCATCATCAAACACCGAGACTATTTGAGCCAGGAGCAATCATTCGATAATCTGAGGGAATGTTGAGCCATTCTCCCAGCCCTCTTGGGGAATCCCAAAAGAAAGGGGCTGAATAACCACAACCCCACCGTCATGTCTTAATTCTGACCTCCCATCGTTTATCTACTCCGAAACCATGTCCTTAGAAGGGACATGAAAGAGTTATTGCCCCTGAAATGATGAAGGCAGTAATAATATTCCATCTCGGGCCATGCTTAGTTAAGACCAAAATAGCCGCAATTGTAAAAATCGACGATACCAAAAGAGGAATGAACACCAAAAAGACAGCAAATAGAACATGAATACCTTTCCACGTCCTGTCATTTTACTTTCGCCCATCCATTCCGCCACCATTATCTCCATTGCCTACTTATAATCCCATGCCCGGTTTCAATACCATCAAAAAGAAGATAACGACCACCGAAAGAAAGCCGCCGGCTCCGAGCCAAAACCATATCCTTGCAAAGTGGTTGTAAATCGGCGGTAATGAGGTTCCCTTTCTAAGGGCATCATATGCAAGGTTCCGCATGCGGATCTGAAGATATACGGCCGCAATCCAGCAGAGGCCGGCTAATACGTAGAGGCATAAGGTCAAAAGGATCCATGTCTCGGTAAACCGGTAGCCTGCCATCCGCATCATAAGGACACCGGTTATTGGCTGAATGATCACTGATGGAGTAATAAAGATCCAGTCCGCTAGGACGACATTCGTGTTGGCAAAGATCATTGCCCGCAGGTCTCCCTCTTGGTCGGCCCGGTACTTATAGAAGGCACTTCCCCATCCCAGGCCAAAGAGGACTGTAGAACTTATTATATGGATGACCTTCAGCAGTTGATAATCCATCAGGAATCCTCAATAGCCATCATGACAAGGATCGCCACAAAAAGCGGGATGTTTTTGGTCAAGGGGCCAAAAGGGTGTAGCCAGAATTCTGGAAGCCGCAGGAAAATGATGGTGGAATAGACAACGATGAATACTAACTGAACCGACCCTATAAGCCGCATTCGGTATTTTACAAGGGACAGGATGCCAAGGAGGACATCAATGGCTGCCGCACCATAAAGCGCCAGGGGAGCCACGACCCCGCTAATCCCGGCCTGCGCCAATAACCGGTAACTTTCCTCCCTTGGGTAAAGAAAGGCAGAGACAAGACCCGCAGAAATCCAGACAAAGGCGATACTAAACCGCAAAAGAGGTCTAAGAAAGTATAACCTTGCATGCCAATGATCTGCCTGCTGGCTGGGATTTTGATTGAGGACTTCTTTTAGGCTTTTAAGTCGAATCCCAGTGGCATTAATAAAAGCGGTGGGGTCCGCTGTATTACCTCTAAGAAGCATCCTGAGAGTTTCAGAGGTAATGATACTTGCCCCCATAATATCCCCCAGAAAGGCCATAAACCTTGCCAAAAAAATGGGAATCCTGACCCTCCTTGTTTTTTCTATGGTTAACCATTGCCGGAATGTCTCAAGGAGTTCCTCCAGGGTTATTGCCTCGGGCCCGACTGCCTGCAACCGAACATGCTTATGCGCTGAAGGCTCCAGAAGGCATACAACAGCAGAGGCCAGATCGTCAATGTGGATTGGTTGAATCGCCTGCTTGCCATCACCGACAAGCGGAAGAACAGGGAGTGCTGCAAGGGCCTTAAAGAGTGACGTACTCTTCCCTCCGGGCCCGTAAACGATGGAAGGCTGGAGGATGATCCAATCCAGATCCAGTTTGGACAGATAATCATCAGCCTTCTTCTTACTTAAGTGGAATTGGGTTTCTGCCCGGTCATCCGCACCAAGCGCGGAGATCTGTATTACCTTTTTCACGCCTCTGCTCTCGCAGGCATCAAACAGGGCGCATGGAGTCTCATGGTGTATAGCGTCAAAGGTCTGCCCCCTCTTTTGCCGGATGATACCTGCAGCATTAATGACCGCTTCTATCCCCTCAAGGCGGGGGATCCAGGCTGATCGGCTCCGGTCTTGGCTGAAGTCACAGGCAATATAGCGCAATTCCGGAAATAGCCTCCCTTTCCGCTTTGGATTACGGACACAACAGAGAACCTCATGTCCAGCCTTCGTGAGGGCTCTACTTAAGTGTCTCCCGATGAATCCATCTGCCCCGGTAATTAAGATACGCATTTTACATATATACTTTTAGCGACTAATGCCCTTCCCTTTTCTGAAATTATATTAGAAGGGATGATAGTAAGCAATTTTGATAATTGAAATTTGAAGGTATGTCACATATGTAAGTTACTTATTCCATATTTTAAATAGCTTATACCTTTCGTGGTTAGCAACCTGCTCAGGCTTTCTATTGCTGTTTTAGTGGCGGCATTGACTGAATAAATGTTCTGATTACGATTCCCAAGACAATCACCGAGGATGCAAGCCCAATAAGACCCCATTTGAATTGAGTACTAAGCTCGAAAAATATCGATATATTATCTCCTGGCCTCGGTCGGTAACTCATGGCAAAAATGGTAGGTATTAAAATGAGCGTTACATTGGAAAAGGCCATCCAAAAATTTGCGCGCATCTCATTTCCACATATGTCTACAAGTATTTTCTGGAGATGTGACTTCAAATATCCGACCACTAAAAAGCAGACCACTACTGACATAACTATTCCCGCTATAAAAATTCCAACCTCATTCATTATTATACCCTCCCTTCTTTTTAGTTAATGTACATAGCTTAGGGCCAAACCTTCATTATTCATTTATTGATTGTTACCTATCCTTAAAGCACAACATTTTAATGAATAATCTTTTTTCCCCTTCGGACACTTTCTAACAGGCGCTGTACCTCTGGAAAATTCGGTTGCATCTCCAAGACCTTTATAAACATTGCCTCAGCATTGTCATATTTTCCAAGATCCATATACACATATCCTGAATGGTAATATCCACGGTAATCATTTGGGTTTATCTCTATCGCCTTTTTAAGAGCCTCTATTGCCCGTTCCTTATCCCCTTTGAAACTTAAGGCCCAGCCCATCATGCGATATGCCTCATATTCAGGCTTTTTTGAAATTGCATATTCAAAAAATTCTATTGACTCGGCATAATGACCGGCTATTGCCAGTTCAGACCCAACATAAATCTGGGTCTCTGTATCATCCGGATAGATGGAAAGATATTCCTTACCTAGGGATGCTGCCTTATCAAGTTTTTGTGCTTCAAGGTAATAGTATATAAGGCCTTTCCATGCAATGGCAGCCTTTGGGGCAATCCTTAATATCCCCTGATAGTAGCTTTCCTGATCTCTTGCTATCTTTGCAATCCATGGAAGCCCCAAAATACCCTCCCTTATAAAGACTGAAATATGCTCTCCTGGCCAGAGCCTTCGAGTCTCATTCGGTAGGAGTAAAACCTGTTCAGTTTTTTCCGGTCTTTCCCAGAAGCGAAGGGCGGCCCAGCCATAATAAATCCACCATCTTTGCCATCCTGTCTTTACAGTGGACTCAGAGATGGAAAGGATTTGGCTCTTTTTTTCTACAATCGGCTTATCGGTGAGCTTTCCATTCATATAGATCAGAAGGGTAGAATAAACGAATATCCTGATCATGATAGAGCTCCCCCTTTCAATCCATTGGATAGCCCTTCGGAGTTGCCCATCCTCGTTGAATAATACCAGCAGCGAATCCAAGAGGAGAAAGAGATTTAAAGCAGATAAGGCATAACCTACAAATGGTATAAAAAGGAAGTAGCCAGGTATTCTATATATCATTTGGATATTTATACACCAGAGACAAAGGAGAATGGTTATTGGATGTCTTATAAAAGGGGTATTCCAGATTTTATTTAAAAAGTTGAATGCCTTTTTAATCATTATAATCATCCTTTTCCCTTCTTTCTGATATTTTGAAGGGTATAGGGAAGCACACTATTAACAGCTGAATGATTGGGATCAATACTTAGCACATCGGTGAATTTCTTTGCGGCATCTTCAAACCTACTAACCTCATGGTATGTCATCCCCAATAAATAAAGAGTATTCGTATCCCTCGGGTCTAGCCTGACTGCCTTTTCAAGAGCTTCTATGGCCTTTTCTCTTTCGCCTAGCCCAAGATAGATCCACCCCAGTCCTTTATAAGACCCGGCGCTCCGAGGATTAAGGGAAATGGCCCAGTTATATGCTTCAATCGCCTCATTAAATCTTCCCTGTTTTTCATAGCACATTCCCAAAGATTCACGGGTAAAGGCATTTTCCGGCTCTAATTCGAGGGCCTCTTCGTAAAAAGAAACGGCCTTATCTAATTGTCCGAGAGAATAATAGATCCAGCCAGTTTGGTGGAGATTATCAACAGATTTTGGGTTTATATTATATGCCTTAAGAGCATAATCCAGCGCCAGATAATAATCCCCAAATTTATTTGAAAGGAACTGGCTTAACTGATAGGCGTAGAAATCATCCTGTGGATTTGCATCGAAGGCGGCCCTTCTTAATCTATACTCATTTTCTAAATCTCCGAGTTTGGCATATATAGAGGATGCCTTCTTATATGCCTCTGAATTGGATGGATTAATCTCAACAGCCTTTAAAAAGTGGGCCAACGCCTCCTTTAATTTCTCCCCCTTTTGTTCCATTACACCAATAGTAATATATGCATCATCCGGTCTATCACCTGTACTGATAGCCTTCCAACCATA
Source organism: uncultured Nitrospirota bacterium (assembly GCA_964481895.1). Lineage (GTDB taxonomy): Bacteria > Nitrospirota > Nitrospiria > JACRHA01 > JACRHA01 > JACRHA01. The sequence continues at coordinate 25,549 of CAYZUL010000001.1, forward strand.
TGCTATTGCCTCGTCTGCCTTCCATGGGTCATATATCATCAGGTATCGATAAATATGTGCCAATAGACAGAATGGCGATTTCCTTCCTTCTCCAATCTTATTTTTTTCCAGATATCCCAAGGTCTTTAGGGTATTTAAAAATGTTGTGACCCGTGACTCTAAATAATTCATTCTCAGGCAGGCAATAAGATTATCTATTGCCTCATTGTATGCACCTAACATGGCATAACTCAAAGAGGTGCCCAAAAGTCCATCGAAATTTATAGGATTAACTTTGACTGCTTCCTGATAGTAATGGAGCGCATCTTCAAATCTACCTTCGTCAAAGGCAATATCGCCCATATTTAAGAAAGAAATAGTGTGGGATGGATCTATCTTGATAACCAATTCAGAGGTCTTCCTTGCCATTTCAAGATCTCCCCTGAGAAGTGAATAATAGCCATCGTCTCCCCCGGAATATCCCTTGTTAACCGACACCTTATAGTGTCTTCTCCACTCAACGACGGCCCCTTCGTAATCCTTTAACTGATAAAATACGAATGCCTTTATGCCATAGATGGATGGCTTGAGAAAACGGTGATCTATCTCCTGGATATAATATTGGATCGACAAATATGAAATGGCTAGGAAGATTATTAGAGATATTTTAAGGCGGCGCTTTCGAATGGGATGCTGGTTTGGCATATATATAAAATTTAACACTTAATTGGAAATTGTCAAGAGAGAATGGCCAGAATTACTACTTCCTCGCCCTCTAGGTAACTAAAGGGGACAGCCTGCCGCCCCGTTTAAGTCTCACGGGTAGCCGAACTTCAGTCTGATAGGGCTGTGATTGAAGCGGAACTCGTATCAAACGGACGCGTATGCGCAACGTGCCGAGGTACCTTCGTAGCCGTGAAGCCAGGCCACCCCGCATATCATCGGTGGTAAGGTAATAGGGGTGCAGTCTAAACTGTCATTGACAAGGTGGCTACCTATTGATATTATAGTAGCTACTTAAGGAGGTATTTATGTCAACGGTTGGCGTAAAGGAGTTGAAAGACCATCTAAGCGGTTATATAAAAAAGGTAAAAATGGGGGAAACCCTGATAGTCACAGAGAGAGGGAGACCGGTGGCGTATATGTCCAGGATAGGGCAGGAAGATATTACGGAAGAGATCCTTCCATTAATTAAAGAAGGTGTTGTGGAATGGAAAGGAGGAAAGCCAAAGGGTAACCCAAAGGCACCTGCCATTAAGGGAAAGCCGACATCGGAGATCGTCCTGGAAGACCACCGATAATGGTCTATCTTGATACAAGTAGTCTTGTTAAGCTCTACATAAAAGAGACCGGTTCATTAGAGGTTATTGACCTTGTCTCAAATGCGTCTTTAGTTCTTACCTCCATAGTCGCCTATGCAGAAACCAGGGCGGTATTTGCCAAACAGCATAAAAACAGGAACCTGACCCAGAAAGAGCTATCCGGGATAAAGGTTGTCTTTGAGGATGATTGGAGACATTACCTGATAATAGGAATAAATGAGGAGATCTCACGTCTAGCTGGAGATCTGGCAGAGAAACATGGACTACGTGGCTTTGATGCCATCCATTTGGCATCTTATCTATTTTTTAAGGGTAAGGTTAAAAAGGAGATAATATTTTCCTCATCCTATAACAGATTGAATGATGCTGCCAGGAAAGAGAATTCTGGTAGATAAAGGATGTCACTGATCCAGATTTATTATTCAGAAAAAAGACTCCCTCCATTAGAGAAATCTAAAAGAAAGACTACCATTGATGGAGGTTACCGAATTCAGCTTACTTATCTTGCAGATGACCTCATGGATCTCTCATCATTGAGTTGCAAGGGGTGTAAATCAAGATTCATTGACAACAATAAATAAGGATTCTAGACTATAATTAGCTGAAGGGTAGTTGGTAGCTGAAGGTTACAGTGTAAATGGAGGTGTCAGATGGCAACTTATATCATTTTAAGCAGGTTTTCACCGGAGGCATTTCAGGATCCCAGGGACTTTAAGAAATTGGCTGCTGCCGTATCGTCAAAGATTAAGAGTGACTGTCCTGGTGTTGCCTGGAAGGCAAGTTATGCAACCATGGGTCGCTTTGATGTCATTGATATAGTTGAATCGAATGATCCCAAGCAGGTGGAAAAAGCGGCCATGATCATCCATGCCTACGGGCATTCAACAACCGAGACGCTGCCTGCAACGCATTGGGATGAATTTATTGCGATGCTTTAACCGGCACTGATCAATGGGACAGGCTTTTATTCTTTAGTTCCCAAAGAGTTAAGACAGGTCTTGGAATTTTCAAAATTGGAAAACGCCAATAACTGGTTATTATATTGACAGCAGTGTTTGACACAGTGTTTAACAAATAGTAAAATAAAATCATGAAGATAGTTGCTGTCAGAGTGCCGGAAGATATTAAAAAGAAGATGAAGGAGGTCCCGGAAGACTGGAGCGGATACCTCAGGGCTATGATCGAAGATCGTATTCTAAGAGAAGAGCAGAGAAAGCTCCTAAAACGCGTAGACAAAATCATGAGGAGGGTACCAAGACCCCCAAGAGGGACAGGGGCAAAAAGTATCAGGGAAGACAGGGATCGTGGCTGAGATAGTTGTAGACGCAAGTATACTTAGCGCCCTGTTCCTCAAAGAGGAGGCTTCTGAAGAGATAAGAAGTGTGGTTGAATCCGAGTCAACCTTATTTGCCCCATCATTCTGGAGGTTTGAGGTATCCAATGCCGTATGGAAGACAAAAGCAATACCTCTAAAAGAAGCCAAGGATCTTATAGAGATAGTTTGGAGTTTCTCTATACGCACCAATGAATCAGCAGAAATAGCTGAGGAAGGGCTTCTAATTTCCCGTAAATATGGGATTACTTTTTATGATGCCATCTACATCGCCATGGCAATGTTTATCGGCGCCCCCCTATGGACAATGGACAAGGTTCAGGCCAGATCAGCCATTAAGGCAGGCGTGGTTCTTTGGGATGATGGACTGCTCCCCTGAAAGGTTTCCGTTAAAAATTAAATAAGCACCTAAAAAATCCTACTTTCGTAGGATGGACAATTAAAATTGTGCATGGCCACAGCCTGACATACTGTTGACGGCAGAAGGTAGACTTGTTATTATTTCGGACAGGTCATAGGAAGATTCACTTAGAAGAGAATAATCGTGAAGGTGTCCACAGCAGCAAGAACATTAAAATTGCATCCCTATGTTGCCCGACAAAAAGGGGTCTGCGGAGGCAGTCCGATTGTGAGGGGCACAAGAATCCGCGTTATTGATATTGCCATTGAATATGACCGCTTGGGGTATTCCCCGGACGAGATTGCAAATGGTCATCCAGGGTTGACATTGGAACAGATTCATGACGCCTTGTCCTGCTACTATGAGAATCAAAAGGAATTGGACGCTGAGATTCGTGAGCGCCTGAAGCGGATTGAGCGGGTCAAGAGCCAATACCCATCATTGCTCAAGATCTCGCATGGCAAAGATTAAGGTTATTGCGGATGAAAATGTGCACATGGCGATATAGAATTTCTGTAAAAGTTTTTTAAAAAATTAGCCGCTTTCTCAGGGCAACCGACAATACAGCAAAAATCTTTGACAATTTTATGAAAATAATATAAGTAATAGCGCTTGAGTATAAAAGGAAGGTTACCCGAAAGGGTCTCTTAAGGAATAAAGCCTTCCCGTCCGTCTCTTAAAAGATGGTTTATCTTGTATCTTTTGTACTTTCTTGTTGTAGATTTCAATAATTAGAGGAGTTAGGTATATATAATTTAAGGATATTAGGATGTGTCTCTCATTAAACTCTCTTAAACTCAACCGATCATGAACATAGAGATTAGGGAATGGCTGAATCCGAAAATCAGCCATCATTGCCTCCGCCTCTTTGAAAATGGGCATTACCCTGAATGCGTTCATTCAGCAACCACTGGTTCGTCGTATTGGATGGCAAAGAAGGGCCCCCTCTTCAGGGAGGTGTGCCTGGATGAAGAATAATATTTGATTCGTCAAACCAACTTCACTACCTCATTGTCAGGACTAATCGCGAGCCAAGTAGGAATGTCTACTTAGTGGAGGAAAAGCTTATGCGTTAAGGAGGGACGAAGCCTGATACTGATAGAAGATAGGAACAACAGTGACCATTAAAGGAATTCCCAAATAACAGTGGCCCAATAATTCCTCCATCGAAAATAAATGTTTTTTGGTACAACTTTTTTTAAGAACTTGTTTTTTCTATAGGCTTGTTAAATATATGTTTATTAGTGATTGTTACAGAGGTTATTTTATAGCCAGATCAGGTAGCTGTCATATATCCAATATCACGCAGGCCTCCCATCCCGTATCTGTCTTATTTACCTCAAACTTATAGAGGGTGACGGCCTTTACATCAACGATCAGGTCATGTTTATTCATATCTAACCTTTCCCCATAGAACTCCGCCTTAAGCTTAAAATGCGGATCCTCCTTCCTGATCATTACATCATACCTGCTGAATATAAGCTGCTCTGCATCTTTATAATAGATGATTTCCTGGAGGAAATTAAAGAGGAGCATATCTATTGAATCGTCCTCGATCTTTATTTCCCTCTTCTCTTTTTCCTCAATCTTCTGAAGGTCTCGGACCATCACATTGGTGGTGGCTAAAGCCGCTTGGGTGAATAGCTCTTCTAAGGTTTTGCCGCTGGCCTCAAAGGCAATATCTGCTGTTGCCATATCCTCAAGAAATATGTAGGACATCTCATTCCTCACAACTTTCGAGCTGACCCAGGATCTTATCCTTAACTTTTGTAATACCGCTCCCGATGAAGACAAGCTGAGTCTTCTCCGATTCAAATTCCTCCATGTCCCAGCGCCCTGCCACATAGTTAAATAGATAGCTCCCATCGGAAAACCTGACAAAGCCTTTTGCCCTATAGACCGCACCGGGAAGATTGAAGGCGATCTTTTCAAACGCTCCCCTGTTTATAGCTCTATCCGAAGAGTAGGAGAAGCAATCGATATCAGAATGGGAATGTGCAACAGGGGCAAAATACTTTTCAATCCCCAATCCAAACAGGATCTCAGTGTCTATCCGGCAGTAACTCGTCATAAAGAGGGTGGCCTTATCATTTATCTCCATGATCTTCTTTTTTACCTCATCCAATCCCTTTTGATCAACAAGATCGGTTTTATTTATCAGGACAACATCCGCCGTCTCAAGCTGTATCCTGCCGGTATATCCTGTTTCCGGGAATCGTAAGGCCGCATCGGCATCGGCAACGGTGATTACTGTATCAAGCTGTATATATGGAAGGCTATCCTTTATATCTACTATCAGGGCATCCGGTTCAGCCAACCCTGTTGTCTCCACAACGATCATCTCAGGTGCGACCTCTTTTATGATCTCCTCCACTGCTGCCCCAAATTCTCCTATCAGGGAACAGCATACACACCCCCCGGCCAGCTCTGCCATCTTCATATTCTTTCCCTCGATTATCTTGCTGTCTATGGCTATCTCCCCGAATTCATTCATCAGGATGGCCAACCTTCTCCTGGTATTATTCAGGATATTCCTAAGCAATGTCGTCTTGCCGCTTCCAAGATATCCGGTTATGATGACTATGGGCGTTTTTCGCGTCATTCTTATCCCTTGATATTCCCGATCGGGGTGAATCTTACTACCTTTTTTGAAAGCCCTGCCATGCAAGTTGCCTCGATTACATCATCGATATCCTTATAGGCAGGGCCAGCCTCTTCAGCCAGTCCGGAAAGTGAGGCGGTACGGACATAGATCCCCCTCTCTTCCATCTCATTTAAGAGCCTTCTCCCTTGAAACATCTTTCTGGCCTTTGTCCTGCTCATCGTCCTTCCGCTCCCATGGGCTGTAGAGAAGAAACTCTGAATCCCTGGTTCAACACCGGCTAAAAGATATGACCCTGTCTCCATGCTTCCGCCGATAATAACTGGCTGGCCTGTACGTTTATAGATCTCCGGTAACTCCTCCATTCCCGGACCTAAGGCCCGCGTTGCCCCCTTTCTGTGGACTATAAGCTCTCTTGCCGTGCCGTTTATATCATATCTTTCCAGCTTGGCTGTGTTGTGGGCCACATCATACACCATATTCATCCCCAGCTTTTCAGCGCTCTGATTGAATACCCTTTCAAATACCTCCCTGATCCTGTGCAATATAACCTGTCTGTTGGCATAGGACATATTTATGCCGCCTTTCATGGCAGCAAAGTAGTCCTGACCTTCCGGGGAGTTGAAGGGGGCGCATGCCAGTTCGCGGTCTAATATCTTGATCCCATATTTCTTATCCATCACTCTCAGAAATACCTGCAGATAATCGGTGGCAACCTGGTGGCCAAAACCGCGGCTGCCACAGTGGAACATTATAACTACCTGATTCGGGATAGTGATTCCGAAGGCGTGAGCAAGCTCCTGATCGAAGATATGTTCCGGCCTGGCCACCTGAATCTCAAGATAATGATTGCCTGAACCTAGTGTGCCGATCTGACTATACCCCCTGTCTATGGCCCTTTCGCTGACCTTAGATGGATCAGCGCCTTCGATGCACCCATTCTCCTCTGTCCTTTCAAGATCCTCCCTCCAACCATAACCCTCGTTTACGCACCACCTTGCCCCTTTAGCGACCACCTCTCTGAACTGTTCTTTGGAAATCTTTAAAAAACCTCTGCTTCCAACGCCTGCAGGGACCCGCTGGAATAGGAGATCTACCAGCTCTTTTAGATGAGGCTTGACATCGTCAAAGGTCAGGTTAGTCAGTACCAGACGCATACCGCAGTTTATGTCAAAGCCTATTCCTCCGGGAGAGATGACACCTGTACTGGCATCCATAGCCGCAACCCCTCCTATAGGGAAACCATAGCCTTGATGGGCATCAGGCATACAGTATACGTGGTTAATGATACCGGGAAGGGTTGCCACATTTGTTACCTGTTCAAATACCCCCTGATCCATATCCAGCATTATTTTTTCTGTGGCAAAGATCCTGGCCGGCACCTTCATGTTCTCTTTAAAGCTGGATGGGATCTCCCATATAGTGTCCGAGATCCTTTCAACTCCTTTAGGGATGGGCATCTTAATTCACCTCCTCCTGTCTTTTAGCCTGCCAAAAAAAGATCAATAGATATAACCTTGTCTGAACAAAGAGATAATATGACCAACTGACAATATATAGCATAATCTACTTAGGAGGCATCTTCAAGCCGGAAGATATAAAAAGCACTATACAGACGAAAGACAATAAGGCGGGACTATTTATAGCAATTCGCATTCAACAGGATACCAAGGCGGCGAGGAGGAGGCGACGCAGGCGTACGGTTTGTACGTTGAGGAGCCGACGACGAAGCCAACGCAGGTAGCCGAATGAAGGCAAATTGGTATTAATCGTTATATAGGAGTCTATCTATTGGTTTACCATTTCCTATATGTTTTTCCAGGATCTCATCCACATCACCGGTTGATACACCCTTGTACCATGTCCCTTCAGGATATATAACCATTGTGGGGCCTATGCCGCAGTAGCCAAGGCAGTTGCAAGGGGTAACCCTTACCATACTGCGAAGGTTCCTTTTTGCAACCTCTCCCTTGAGCCTGCTCATGATATCTTCTGAGCCCTTGGTACTGCAGCAACCCTTCGGATTGTTATCCGGACGTTTATTGACGCAGACAAAGATATGATATTTAAAATTAGGCATAGGTCTTGCGATTATAAGCTATGCTGGGTGGAGCCTCTCCTTTTTTGCCAGGAGCTCCTCATTTGTCTCTTTATGATCAGGGTCAGCCACACAAGCATCAACGGGACATACACTTGCACACTGCTGTGTATCGTAAAAACCTACGCATTCATTACATCTGTCCGGTTGTATTATATAAACAGGATCACCCTCACTAATAGCCTCATTGGGACACTCCGGCAGACAGGCCCCGCAGGCAATACACTCTTCAATAATCTTAAATGCCATATGATCTCCTTTCTTAAAGATATTTCAATTCACAGGGTCTTCATTCTAATAGATTTCCTATCCCTTTGCAACCCCAATGTAAAATTACATAAAATCCCCTTGCTTTAGGCCTGGTTATGCAAATTGTTTGGCCCTTGCAGTATAACCCCTTCGATGGTACTTAAGATATTCTTATAGCAAGTGTTGGAAGAGAAAACTGAACACATCAAAGGCAAATTCTTTGGACTATTCCTTAACCTCCCACGCGGGGTTCCATACGACTTCCCACAAGTGGCCATCGGGATCCTGGAAATATCTGGCATAGCCTCCCCAAAATGTATCGCCGGCAGGTTTGATTATCCCTGCGCCCGCTCTTTTGCCTGTTCCATTACCGATTCCTTGACAGGTGACTGGTTGTAATATACACTTAAACCTATCAATGAAGGGGGTGATTAAATGTTGACATTAAAAGAAGATACGGCACTTGTAGGTGTAGCAGAATTAAGGACCAAGGCAGCCTCAATCCTGAGGGAGATAAAAAAGCATAAGGTAATCCTTACAATAAGAAATAGACCTGTCGGGATTATTCTGGACTATGAAGAATATGAGAAGACAGAAAGGTTATTAGATCAGGCAGAAGATATTGTTCTCGGCAATATTGCCAGAGAGCGTCTTGCGAGAAAGGGCAAAAAGGCAATAACTCTAGAAGAGGCTGAAAGAAGGGTCGGACTTCGTTAGTGTTTACGGTTTTAATAGATGAACTTGTCTTCAAGAAGGATTTTAAAGATATCGATAATCCTGACCAGCAAAAGATCATAAAAGCTATCCGGAAAAAGTTGGTAATAGATCCGGAAAGATATGGTGATCCTCTAAAAGGAGACCTAAGAGGATTATGGAAACTCAGGGTCGGGCAATATCGGGTTGTATATGAAATTAAAACTGAGAAGGTTTTGGTCTATGTAATAAAGGTCGGTTTTCGCAGAGATGAAGAGGTTTACAAAGAGGCTATAAAAAGATTAAAGTTGTAAAGTTGACAATGTGCATATGTCAAGAAAGCACTATTATTCCTCGAATGTCAGACCAGAAGATAATCCCTCTGATTCTAAGAGATTTATACAATACTGCGCTTGTCCTGAAAGTGTGTAAAAAGCGATTCCCTTAAGTTCAGATATGGAAGTTAGGCTTATATTAAGATGAGGTTCTATAACAGCCGCATAATCTATGCCTTTCTGTGTGAGTATATCTTCTATTCGTTCAGCCTGTTCTACATTTGTCGCAATAAATATCCGCGATATTTCTTTATCGGTGAAATCCTCTATTTGAATTCTTCCCATATGCCTAACTATGTGGTAAAGTATTCTGTCTGTCAAGAAGTCTAATTAGGTCTTTCCCGAATTTGACGAGAAAGCCTATGTGCTTTATATATCCGTTGGTAAACCGCGATCAGCCGTGGGAACAGATATCGGGGAAGGGGTGATCGTCCGTTATGACGAGAAGAAAAAAGTTTGTAGGTATTACAATTATAGGGTTTCGGTCGCGGACATCGAAAAGCATATCGGAAGAGCAGATTGAACAGATCCGCATATTCAGGGTATTTCTCGAAAATGTTCAACCCTTAAACGCATCCTTGAGGAGTTTGCTCTGCCTTTCAAATGCCTGTCTTGGGTTCTTCGGGTCTTTCATTAGGGCGATCTCCTGGGTGATTAGCCTCGCCAAGTTCAGCGTATGCGTATCAACCTTTGTAGATTCTCTTTTATATAGGGAATGGTCACGGTTTATATAAATAGTTGTCTCTTCGGCGAAAACCTCCGGTCCCTCCTCGCCAAAGCTGTCAACGACACATGAGATACCTGTTTCTCCGAACCTTATCCTCTTTATGATGGCATTGGGTGTAAGTCTCTTTGCTATTGGTTTTTTCTTCCTTTTTTCTTTTTGCTTTTTTGGTTTTTCTTCTACCTTTACTTCGTTTTCTACCAGACCTTCTTCCTTGTGAGACACATGGGCAGCACCACCTATACCCTTTGTTTCATTACCAATAGGAAGAGCACCAAAGGGCGAAAGATCTGGGTTTGCTGCCAGCGCCCTATATATTCTTTGAAGGGCATCATTTAAGACGCGATTCACCTTATTGCCCTCCTTCTTTATGGTCAGCTTCTGAAGGGTCCCCCTCAAGTTCTCCATCACCCTTTCCATCACACTCAAAAACTGTTGATATTCATCGGAGTCTTTTGTGAACCCTGTCCTGTCGCTTGTTATGGGGAGAAAATCGGCATTAACCTCACCCCTCACCCTCGCCATCGCCTTCCCCCACGTCTCCATACCGAAGAGCTCTCTCCTGATAGTCACCTGTTTTACCTTTACCTCGATCCCTAAGTCTGAGGCCGTGGAGGCCGTCTCAGGAAGGATAATTATTTCCCCGCTTATAGTCCCAAAAGTGGTCCCTTCAAGGAAGGGGAGCCTGTGGCCTGTAAGGCTTCGTGGGGTTACTGTATGGTTGTTTATTTTTACCTTGAAATCAGGTGCCTTAATCGGCGTGCCCTCGATAATCTTTGCTTCGATGTCTTTTGGCTCAAACCTCCGGTCTAATCCAAATAATATGACTGTGGTGCCGTTCTGCTTTCTAAAATCAGGCGGTAAGATCTCAAATGGGAGTTGCCATACATCCACTGCCCTTTCCCACTCCTCCTTATCAAATATGACCCTCCCCACAAAGTCATCCTTTTTCGTGATAACCTCAAAGCGCTTACAGGCCGAAAGGCTTGCAAACTTTCCGATCCCGAACTGGCCGATTCTATCCCTCCCATATATCGGTGACTTATGGGCATAGAGCTTTTGTTGAGAGCCTATATTGAAATATTGTCTTAGGCCCTCCCTGTCCATACCGCTTCCATTATCCCTTATCTCTATTGTGTCTTCCGCGACAACAACCTCCACCAGCGTTGCATCGGCATCATAGGCATTATTAACAAGCTCCCTTACGAACTCGATGCTCTCGGTATAGAGTCTCTCGCCTATTGTGGTTATATGGCTTTTATCAATCGTAACAGGAATAAATTCTGGGGATGATTGCATAGTGACAATATAGCCCAAAGGACGATTGGAGGGCAAGCTTGCAGAAAGGCTGCCTCTGTTTACCACTAATCACAAGTCAATGTGGTATTTAACGATGCGGATCAGCGACGGCTGTAAGCCTGACTGACTCGCGCTGGATATGGAAGACATCCAGTAAAGGCAAAGAGAAGCATAACAAGTAATCTATTTCTCATTTTGTTTCCCTGGAACGTAACATTTTTTGTTCATTATTCTACCAATGTATGAATACTACATTCGACCCATTAGTTTGTCAAGGTTACCTCAGAAAAATGCAACAAACTTTTTTGCAGCCTTTATCTCCTTACGTGTCACAAAAATTCGCTGGAAATCATTCCTGAGGGCGTTGCCTCAATCTCATGAAAGACACCGAAAAAAGTGCACCGGGAATATAAGATCTCTAACCCGGCCTGGTGTACAAGATCTAGTGGCTTTCGGTTCCAATGGCAACCGAGTATCTTCTCGTGGCGGTCCGCTCTTCGATCCTGCCACCGTCCAAGCCACTCCCGGTCGCTGCGGCCGTGCTCCAAGAGGAGAATGCGGCCCTCAGCCCGGCATACCCGGGCCATTTCCCGGAGCGCAGCCTTCGGATCGGGAAAGGTGCATAAGGTGAGCGAAGAGACAACCGTGTCGAAGTGCCGGTCTGGAAAGGCAAGCGCCTCGCCATCCATAATGTGAAATGCGATCTTTAGTCCCATTCTATCCGCCCGTTGCCGCGCAATCTCCAGCATGGCTCGACTTATGTCCACACCCATGATCTGACAGCTATTGGGATAGTAAGGCAAATTCTTTCCAGTTCCAACAGCGATTTCCAGAACTTTCCCCGACGCCCGCAGGAGCAGTCTTTTCCTGAGCCGCCTTATTCCTAGAACTTCAGGAATCCCCTCTACCAAGTCATACCAGCGGGCCATCTGCTCATACTTCTGGCGGATTTCCTCCTTGTTCATGATGTTACTTTCTCTTTTAGGCCATGGCGGCTAACATTTATTATTAAAATTATTCTACCAATGTATGAAGTTTATATTCGACCCATTAGGTTGTCAAGGTTTATTCTTAAAAAAGCTCTTTGAAGCAGGCCCATGCATTCGGGATAATAATCTGAAACTTATTAAAATGAATCGGGATAATTCATAACTTCATTAATGCCGTAATATAAGAAAAAGTTACTAAAAATGGATTACCGCATATAAACAACATTAGGAAGGTCTTTTAGGTCAGCATCGCTTGTAACAATCCTGGCACCTTGGTCTTGCTAGGCAGCATAAACAATTGCATCTGCCATGGCCAGGCCATGCTGTAGGCTCATATCGGCAGCAAAAAGCGCAATACTTTCAGAGAGTGGAATTATCTTAGTGGAGTTTAGTTGACCAGCCACCAGCACGGCTGTTTCTTCTCCATATTCTCGCTTTATCTTTTTATAGACCTCATATAGCACAATTGACGGTGTAACAATATTTGAAGGGTTCTTTAGGTAAGGTCCATAGCGATCAGCGAGAGGTCCGCCCGAAAAGAACTCGATCCATCCGCTTGAATCGACAAGGATCTTCACATGCGGTCTTTCTTCTCCCTGATGCCGGACTTATCTATGCCTTTGATAAAGCCTTTGAGTGATTTTAGCGGAACCTCAGGAACAAGGGTGATAATCCCTCCTTTTTCAACGACCTGGAGGCGCTGTTGCGGCATCAGATGGAGTTTTTCCCTGATATCTTTTGGGATTACTATCTGAAATTTAGAAGAGATTGTTGTTGCTGACATAGTATGTCCCCATATCCTCGTATTACCAATTAGATATCGTTTAGGATATCGTATGCTATTCTATATGTCAACTGGTGCAAGCCTAATAAGAAAACTACAAAGAAGGAGGATTAAGCTAACTTCTCATGAGGCTGAGGACCGCATCTATGATATATTTAGTGCCATAAGTTTTAGCTCTGTCATTTCCTCAATGGCATATCTGATACCTTCCCTGCCAAAGCCTGACTCCTTAATTCCGCCGTAGGGCATATGGTCTACCCTGTAGGTTGGGACATCATTTACTATCAGTCCTCCCACCTCGATCTCCCTGAAGGCCTGGAATATCTTGCTCATATCTTTAGTGAAGAGACCGGCCTGAAGTCCATATCTGGAGTTATTGAGATGTGCGATAGCGTCATCAAATCTCTTGTAGGGCGTTAAAGTTACTAGCGGTGCAAAGGCTTCTAGGGCGTTAACATTCATCTCAGGGGTTGTATCTGCGAGTATGGTAGGTTCGAAGAAATTATTGTCCCTCTTTCCGCCTGCGAGCACCCTTGCGCCCTGCTCCTTTGCCTCATTGACCCATGACTCCACCCTTTTTGCGGCATAAAGATCGATCATGGGCCCTATGATTGTATCTTCATTTATAGGGTCGCCTGTCTTGAGGGCCTTTGCCTGAGATATGAACTCCTTAGTAAACTCAGGGAATATATCCTCCTGGATATAAATCCTCTGGACAGAAATGCATACTTGGCCAGCATAAGAGAAGGCGCCTGCAACGCATCTTTTTATCGCGTATGGTAGGTCAGTATCAGGTTCGACGATCACGCCTGCATTTCCGCCAAGCTCAAGGAGCACCTTCTTCTTGCCCGCCTTCTCCTTCAGGTGCCAGCCGACCTTAGGGCTGCCGGTGAATGTGACCATCTTTATCCTGGGATCAATAACCATCTGCTCCGCCAATCGGGCAGGGCAGGGGAGGATGCTTACTCCACCTTTAGGCAATTCAGTCCTTGCGATGATCTCTCCGAGCAGAAGTGATGTAATAGAGGTCTTGGAAGCCGGTTTAAGGATTATTGCATTTCCTGATGCTATAGCAGGTGCTATCTTGTGGGCTACCAGGTTTAAGGGGAAGTTAAAGGGTGTGATGCCCAGTATAAGTCCGATAGGGAATCTCTGGGTTATGCCGACCCTGTTTTCTGATCCGGCCATTATATCAAGGGGGATGTTATTGCCCTCGATCCTCTTTGCCTCTTCTGCTGCGATCCTGAATGTATTTACAGCGCGGTTTACCTCAACCCTTGCATCCGATATAGGTTTCCCTGACTCAAGGGTCAGAATCCTTGCAATCTTTTCTCGATCCTGCTTGATACCGGCTGATATCTCTGTCAAGATCTCATACCTTTTATATGCAGGGAGTCTCTTTGTACGTTCAAGGCCTTCTAAACCCTTTTTTATTGCCTCTTCCACCTCAGGCTCGCCTGCCTGACATACCCTTCCTATCACGTGATCGTTGTATGGGTTTACTACCTCTTCATATCTCGCCGTGTCTCTCCATTCGCCTGCCAGATATACCTTGTATTCTTCCACTATCTTATCCCTCCAATTGTTTCAACCAATTTCAGTATAACAATCGGGAAGCCCTGCGTCAACGTCCAGATTGCCAGTGGAGATAGGGATGGGTTTGTTTCTTTGGTTTCTCTATGCGAAGAGGCGAATTATCAATCGTTTGTAATTCCGGGACCGTAAAAGACTCATATTGATAAAAAATGCAAATTGATTTACAAAAATATTAATTTAGTATAAAATCTGTCTTATTTTTAAGGAGAAATTTCCCGTGCCGAATGAACTACCATCAGCCATAAGGGATAATCAGGGAAGAGGCAGGGTTGGAGATTTTCTCAAAGATAAAATCCTGGCTTTCAAAAAACCGCGACAAGGTAAAGTCGATGAAACAGCATGAAGAGCGCTAACTTGACAAATGCATATTATATGCATATACTATGAAAGTTTTCTGGGATACCAAAAAAGCTGCAGCTAATATACGCAAACACGGCGGAATAGAATTTTCTCATGCTGCAACAGTACTTGACGATCCTATGGCTGTAACTATTGAGGACCTGCAACAAGGAGAGCAGAGGTTTGTAACTGTTGGCATAGACCTTTTAGGCAGGGTGCTGGTAGTAGTGTATGCTTATGCCGGAGATGAAGAAATAAGGTTAATTTCAGCCAGGAAGGCAAGCCCTAAGGAAAGGAGGTCCTATGAGGAAAAATAGAAAGATGCAGGAAGAATATGATTTCAGCAAAGGGAAAAGGGGTGCTGTAATCCCTCAGCAGGGCAAGACCAGGATCACTATTTGTATTGACACTGACATTCTGGAATGGTTTAGAGACGAAGCTGAACGTGAAGGACATGGTTATCAGACTGCTATAAACCAGGCATTACGCAACTATATAAAGCAGGACAAACGACCAATTCAGGACATCATTAGAGAAGCTGTCCGTCAGGAGCTAATATCAGTCAGAAAGGCGGGCTGATGGCTCAGTCCAGGGATTCACATTTGGTTGCGTCTTTTATGACAAGGATTGCTATCTATATCAAATATGTATAAGGGATGTGACTGAATTAAATTTCAATATTGAATGACATCCCCTCAAGTAATAAGTCTTAATACTTTCTGAAATCACTCTCGTCTAAAAATAGATCCTGGGGATTATTTTCTGTTATCGGGAAATGATGGACATGACCGTTTGGACTTATTCTCGCTCCCCTCGGCATAAGCCAAACCTGCCATTGCGCCGTATATTTGTCAATTAAATAGAAGCGTTTAGTTTTGTACGACATGCACGGCTTTTACGATTGCGTCAATCTGCAAAATCCAACGGGTATATAGTTCACGAAGTTTCACCTTGTCATGTTGGAGCAGGTTCTTTGCTTCGGGTGATAGATCCCTATGCAAAGAGAATAGGTCGTCTAATAAATATATGAGAGTCTGGCTAGATGCGACAGCACTCAAGCAGTCGGACACAAGATGACGATGCGCTTCCTTCTTAATTTCGAGATGCTGCCCGCGAACATTATTCGGACATTTCTGTATGGTATGTGCGACCAAGCCACCCCATAACTGTTCAATTACATCGCGCATTTGTATCGCAGCTTGATCAGTCCCAATAATTGCGTTCATTGCTTTATCAACGCTGTCGTTAGCCGTAGAGAACATTTCACCTAGATGAGGTTTCACCTGTCTGACTAGTTCTGGTAATGTGACCCTCTTTGCCTTGCTTTCAGCCAATGATCCAAAGGCTTCAGAAATAGGTGATAGCCACTGGGGAGTATCATGTTGCATAGAAGTTATGCTAACAACTGTTTCATAGAACGCAGAAGTTGATCCGCTGTTTATAGCAGAAACGCGCAGTCCTGTACAGACATTGGGAAGTTGCGGTAAGAACTGTTGTCGCGCTTTCTGGTCGTTTTCTTGCACCTGAAGCAGTTTGGGCGCGTATTCCGTCAACGCATCTTCCGGCATATTATTCAATGCGAACAATTTTGCTTCTGCTTCCTGTTTTAATTCGTGTACAGTGGGCACTAAGTCGATGATATTCTTGGCGCGAGCCAGAAACTCATCATAGTCGCTGATTTCCTTTTTCACAGAAGTTCTCAAATCGTCTATCTTAGACATTGGAACACCTGCTTTTCTCCCAAACGCAGCAAGCAAAATGCATCGCCTTGTCAGCCCTGTTTGTGTTCTTGCTTATCATGCGACGGGCTGTTGCTGATACAGGTACTTCTGGAAGCCCGTGAAGACCCTCCCAATCTCATCCGGCCTTCCCAGATCGGCCACGGCGTCGGCGATGGAATCGTGATACTTGAGCCGCAATAAGGGGGTGAGCTTGTCCTGATCAAGTTCTTCCACACCGACGCTAACGTAGTGTGATAACACAAAGTCGAGAAAGACCTGCTGCTTGCTGTTGAAATGCGTACTGATGTCGACCTTGGCTTTTGCGGCACGTTCTTGGCGGGTGACCGGCGGGAGGGCGTAAGCAACGTGGGCCAGCACGTCGAAAAGGTCACTCTTTTCGGCATCAATGATCTTTTGCATCTCGGTGAGTTGGTCGTGGCCGAAGCCCTTCTCGGCTAGTCCTTGCAGGAGTTTCCTGCGCGTGTCGGGTGCGCTCCAGATGGCGCGAAGTTCGGCTTCATCCTTGAAAAAGTCCGGCAACTGTCCGAAGAGCAACGTCATGAACTGGTGCGCGGAGATGGGCGTGCCATCTGGATGCCAGAAACTCGACATCATCATGTGCTGGATAGTGCGCTCCTTGCCATCCGCCAGTTTCACCTTCACCTTTTCCCGCTTTCTGCACACGCAGGGCCGCTGGCCGCATTTCGAGCAGGGCTCTGGTGGGCAAACACAGGGAGTTTGGCCGCAGACGGGGCACGGTTGCGGTGGCGGCTTCTCGCACTCGCACGGTTGGCAACCGCACTTCAGGCAGGGCTCCGGTTCGATTGGCTCACCGTCCCACTCGGGATCGCTGAAATGCTGGTACGCCTTCACAAAGTCGTAGATAGTGAAGTAGTCCTTACCGTCGTAGAGCCGCGTGCCACGCCCGATGATCTGCTTGAACTCAATGATCCGCTTAATGGGCCGCATCAGGACGATATTGCGGATGTTGCGGGCGTCCACACCGGTCGAGAGCTTCTGCGACGTGGTGAGGATGGTCGGGATTGTCTTTTCGTTGTCCTGAAAATCGCGCAGGTGTTGCTCGCCAAGTTCGGCATCGTTGGCCGTCACCCGCTGGCAGTAGTTCGGGTCTTTGCTGGTCTTCATCTGGTTGATGAGGTCGCGAACGGCCAAGGCGTGGGTTTGGTTCGCACAGAAAACCAGCGTCTTTTCACTCTGGTTGATCTGCTCCATGAAGAGTTTAACCCGGTACTCCTCGCGTTTCTTGATCTCGATGATGCGGTTGAAATCCGCTTCTTCGTACCGCTTGCCCTGCTCAATCTCGCCCTCGATCACCGTGTCGTCGGGCGTATAGACATACTCGTCGAGCGTGGTCTGGATTTGTTTCACCTTGAAGGGCGTCAGGAAGCCGTCGTTGATGCCGTCCTTGAGCGAGTAGATATAGACCGGGTCGCCGAAGTACCGGTAGGTGTTCACGTTCTCATCGCGCTTGGGCGTGGCGGTCATTCCCATCTGCACTGCAGGAGCGAAGTAGTCCAGGATGCCGCGCCAGTTGCTCTCGTCGTTCGCCCCGCCGCGGTGGCACTCGTCGATGACGATAAAATCGAAGAAGTCCGGCGGATACTCGCCGAAGTAGGGCGACGGCTGACCATCCTTTGGTGGGCCGCTCATGAACGTCTGGAAGATCGTGAAGAACAGGCTGCCGTTCTTCGGCACCTTGCCCTTTTTGCGGATGTCCGCCGGCGCGATCCGAACCATCGCGTCTTCGGGGAAGGCGGAGAACTGATTGTAGGCCTGATTAGCCAGGATGTTCCGGTCGGCGAGGAATAGGATGCGCGGGCGGCGCGACGGCTGACCGCTCAAATTCCAGCGGGCGTGAAACAGTTTCCAGGCAACCTGAAACGCGATGAAGGTCTTGCCGGTGCCGGTGGCGAGCGTAAGCAGGATGCGTGGCTTGTTTTCCGCGATGGCCTCCATCACCCGCTCGATGGCGATGTCCTGATAATACCGGGTCGGATGTGAACCGCCCTTGTCCTCGAACGGCACGGCCGTGAACCGGTCCCGCCAGGCGTTCTGTTCGGCAAAGGTCAGGTTCCAGAGTTCATCCGGGGTCGGATAGCGGGCTATCTCGCCTTCCTTACCCGTCTGCATGTCCACGGCGTAGATGCCCTGGCCGTTGCTGGCATAGGCGAAACGAACGGCGAGCTTGCCAGCGTAGTTCTTGGCCTGCGCAACGCCTTCGGTCAACGCCTCATCCCACGCCTTGGCCTCGTCCACGGCCAGTTTCCGGTTCCGGTATTCCAACACGTAATCGGCGGTGAGCGGCTTCCCGCGCCGGCCCAGACCTTCGATGCGTCCCAGTGTGATGGGATACTCCCGCCGGATGCGGCTGCCTTCGACAACGCCCCAGCCGGCCGCTTTCAACGCGGGATCAATGTGCTCGGCTCTGGTCTCGGCTTCGTTCATCTTTATTCCTATCAAGAGTAACTTGCTAGAACATCATCAACGAAATACTTCTCCAGAACGCTTAATAAACTGAATAAAGTTGACATGCCGAACCGCAACCATGTCCATATCACACACTGCTGGAATCTTATATTTTGATTTCTTGTCGCTAAGAGACTTCTGTTGTCCCTCGTCGGATATCAATTCTAAACGTTCTATTTTTGCAGTAGCTATAATAAATATGTCGTTCTCGTCTACGCCCTTAGGGTGAAATTTGTCATCTTTGATTCCCAGCAAGCCCTTAATACGAAAGGCCTCTTGAGTAATGCCATTGGAGACTTCGATGCACTTAATGCCCTGCTCAGTGAGCCACTTAGCGCACTCTGGCATTTTTCCTTTAACCTCCTCAAATGCTATCGTTGGAATAGATACTGCTTTTTCATTAATCTGGTCCGCTATCCAGTCCCACAGTGGCGGGAACTGATCCGCAGGATAATTATCCCATGCATGGATCATGGAAGAAGCATCAAAGGTGTACATAAAAGTCCTCGAGTTTATGCACATCCTTGATCTTCAGGTTGTCGAGATACGTACTGGCCTTGGCCAAACTAATATGCTTAGCGCTTAACGCATCGAAGACTGTTCGAACGAAGGGATCACCAAAAACGTGCCTGGGCTCTCGGTATCGATATTTTCTGGACCCGCTCGCCTTATCAGAAACAGGAAGTTGGCTTTTCCAGTTGCGATATTCCTCATACAGCACCTTCTTTAGACGCCCGGCATCCAATAGTCGCCGCAGGATCACCTCACCACTGATGCCCCATCGTGTTCGGTACTGTTCAAGCCAGTCGTCATAATGGGCTACTTCCTCGGGCCGACTCCTGTCGTCGATGAGCATGAGAAACGCATCGGGTACTAGCAAATTCCCCGCAAATGCATTCGCTTCTCGCTCTTTGCCATGATAGGAATATAAATCTATTTCGTCATCAACAAAGCTACTCTGATGCAGCAACGCATGTCCCAGTTCATGCATCAGCGTGAACACCTGTCTGCTTTCATATGCTTGTTTCTTAATGACGATCACCGGGCAGGTTAAGTTATACAACGAAAAACCACAGATCAAGTTTTTCTTGGCAATCTGCCAAGGACCCTTATAGCCGTTGCTCCTAAAGACCAGTATGCCCCGGGCCTCCACTGCCTTGCGATAAGTGTCGAATTCATTGCTTTCAGCTAGACCAAGCCATTTACGAGCCACTGCTGCCGCGTAGCTTGGATTTTGTTTCGGTAGTTTTGGAGGTGCGAACAAACGCTGAGTTGCCTCGCCTAAGTCCTCACGCAGGCTCAGATACAGATTACGCTGCCTCTCAACCCTCTCGATCAGCGCCTTGACCTTAGCAGAAAGCACTGGCTTCTGATTTGCTATTGTGCGGAATTGTGGCGTGTGCACTTGCTCTTCGTTCACAGCCTCGCGTTCGAGAAAAAAAAGAACGCCACGGTTGAAGTAGGTCGCAATCTTCCGTAATTGATTGAATGTTACCTCATTCTCACCTGTCACTATCTTCTCAATGATCTTAGACGAAAGCCCAACATCATGAGCAAATTCAGAGATCGTGATGCCACGGTCTTTGCAACACCATTCAATTCGTTTAGGATTTATGGCTTGGATACGTTCCATAGTTTATTAATTATCTCCGGTTTATGAGGTCTGATGTCAATAGTGGACACCAATTTACCATGCAGCCTGTAGTCTTTGATAATATTGTTTCTCATATTGCGCTGGTAGATCGGAATGACGAACTTGGGCGACTTCTTCAGGAAATCGAGGAGCTTGGCTTCAGTGTCTTTCATCGCGTGATTCCTCCGATGTCGTTCGAGGCGCGGTCCGACAGTTGCCCGGTAAAGGCTTGGTGCAGCAGCGACTTCTTCAACGCCTCCAGGGCGGCGAGCTTGTGCTCGTAGAGGCGGGCGAGGCGTTGGGTTTCTCTGGAAAGGCTGTCAAGTTTGCGAACGATCGTATTTTGTTCAGTTAACGAAGGTAATAAAACTTTGAAATCTCTCATAGATTTAAGAGAAACATTCTTTATGGTTGAACCGGTAGCTTCTCTATGAGCATACTGTAAAAAATTTGGGCTTGAAATGATGTATTTGATAAAGCACTTATCAACGCTCTCAAGGACATTGAAGTAACAAACACTCTTGCCGAGTATTATTTTCTCGTTATTGTAAAATGCAACATTGCCTAACGTTCCGTTTATTGACACCAAAACCGTTCTGTCTGTTAGATTTTTCTTATACTTTTCATATTCGGTTACCGATACTCTTTTCGTACTTTCCTTAAAAACTATTTTACCATCATCTAAATTATTGCCATTTACAAAATAATATTCTCCATCAACAGTATATTTTGGCGTTCCGTGTAGGCCATCGCCTAAATGAGATGTTATTTCTTTTATCGTTTTCTCCACCCACCCCGGGCCGCGCTGGGTGAAGACGGATTGGAGGTGGCTTTCGAAGAGGGCGCGGGCGTTTTGGAGGTTCTTTTCGGCGTTGGCTATGGCGGTGGCGAGGCCCTCAAACGCCTTGTCGAGCAGGCCGACGATCCGCTGCTGTTCGGCGAGCGGGGGGAGCATCAGTTCAAGATCTCTCAAGCTTTCGAGGTAAATCCCTTTCTGCGCTACTCCTCGTGCCTGTTCATTCAGCTCGGCACATCGCTCGATGAATGAATACATCAGAAAACGAGGCTCGATGAACTGCCTGTTCGGGCGAATTACGGCCACGCTTCGCTGAAGCGTGATTTGTGGTGCGTTAGACGGGACAACCGCACTTCTGCCAATCGTTCCGACAATGGTGAGAAGAACATCATCCGGCACTACGCCAGTCCGTTTGTCTTCTAGCTGATACTGCTCAGCCGTTAGGTAACGAGGATCGGCGTAATGGAGATCATCGTCGAAGACGTTCTTCGAACTCAGCATCAAGTAATCGCTCTCAGCCACACCCTTTGGAGGATTGTGACTGCCGTCTGTAATCTTCACGGTGACCGACGTCAGCCGTTGTTTCTGCCACCCCTTCTTCATAGCAGCGCCTTGATATTGTCCAGCACTTCCGCGCTCTCGGCGTCCAGCGCGGCGATTTCGTCCATGATGGCCTCGGGGCTGCGGTGCGCGATTTCCGCGCCGCTGTTGGGGTTCTTCACGGAGAGGTCTAAGGTTTTAGGATCGATGTCTTTTACATCGACGCTCCAGCTCTTGGGCGAGTCGGCTTTGGTCGATTGCAGCTTCACGAACTCGGCGAGGTCGGCGTCGTTGAGCGGGTTGGTCTTGCCGAGGTTGCGGCCGGGGTCGAGTTGGTAGAACCACACTTTGCGTGTGGGCGCGCCCTTCTCGAAGAAGAGCACCACGGTTTTCACACCCGCACCCTGGAACGTGCCGCCGGGGCAGTCGAGCACGGTGTGCAGGTTGCAGCTTTCCAGTAGGAGCCTCCTCAGGCTCACCGAGGCATTGTCGGTGTTGGAGAGGAAGGTGTTCTTGATCACCACGCCGCCGCGCCCGCCGGCCTTGAGCATCTTGATGAAATGCTGGAGGAAGAGGAAGGCGGTCTCGCCGGTGCGGATGGGGAAGTTCTGCTGCACTTCCTTGCGCTCCTTGCCGCCGAAGGGCGGATTGGCCATCACAACGTCGTAGCGGTCCTTGTCCTGAATGTCTGCGAGGTTCTCGGTTAGCGTGTTGGTGTGGATGATGTTGGGCGCCTCGATACCGTGCAGGATCATATTCATAATTGCGATGACGTAGGCAAGGGATTTCTTTTCCTTGCCGTAGAATGTGTGGGTCTGGAGCGTGGTGAGGTCTTTGGTAGTGAGGTTGCCCTTGGATTTCAGGTAATCGAATGACTCGCAGAGGAAGCCCGCCGAGCCAACTGCGCCGTCGTAGATGCGTTCGCCGATTTTGGGCTTGACCACCTGCACGATGGCGCGGATGAGTGGGCGCGGGGTGTAATACTCGCCGCCGTTCCTGCCCGCGTTGCCCATGTTCTTGATCTTGGCCTCGTAGAGATGAGAGAGCTCGTGCTTTTCAGTCTGGGAACGGAAGCGAAGTTCGTCGATGTGGTCTATGATCTCGCGCAGGTTGTAGCCGCTTTGGATCTTGTTCTTAATCTCGCCGAAGATTTGCCCGATTTTGTATTCGATGGTGTTCGGGCCGGTCGCTTTCTGGGTGAACCCGTGCAGATAAGGAAAGAGTTTCTGATTGACGAAGTCGCGAAGGTCGTCGCCGGTCAGGGCGGCGTTGTGGTCGAGCTTCCCATCCTTACCCTTGGGTGCGGCCCAGCTTTCCCATCGGTAGGGTGGCTCGAGAATGAGCGAGTATTTCTTCCCCTCGAGTTGCGCCTCCATTGCCTTGTCCTGCTCGAGTCCATCGAGGTATTTCAGAAACAGCAGCCATGACGTCTGCTCCGTGTAGTCAAGTTCAGTAGTGCATCCCGCCTCTTTCCAGAGAACATCGTCGATGTTTTTGAAGGCTTGTTCGAACATTGGCTGCTGTTCCCCTATGGTGAGATTATCCAGTTAATATCGGAGTATATCTCCATTAACGAGTGTAATATACACCTTTTTTGGATTTTTGCAAGTGTAGGAGGCAGACCGGTATTACCCTTGAATTTGATAATCTCTTTCGTTCTTCTTAGAAGTCAAAATAAGTAAGGGTCCAGTCTACACATTTCACATTCTTAATCTCTTCCTTACCTACCGAACTGATCCTGCCCCCCCTGCCCAAACCTCATTCCCATGCTGAAAAGGCGCCTTATGATGCCCCTCGATCGGCTTTTATGCATTCAGGTGAAATATTTCTAGGTGAGTTTACCCTTGGAGATACATCATAAACCGCAATTGGACTGCGAAACTTTATGAACTGAGAAGAACGAATGGGGACGCTTCTAAATATTCCATATTAACAACACAGCAACAAAAGCCCCCGTCACTTAACGCCGGATGGACAAAATGATCAATGCGGGCACAGATGCGCTGCCGTAAGCGGCCTCACGCCGGAGGAGATTGAGATTGAGGAGGGGAGGAAAGAAAATCATCTGGTCTGCCTGCAAATTGATCAAGAACTGGTTGTTTCAGGGGTAAGAGCAGTAACGGTTTTTAGATGGGACTGATTATATCTATGTCAGGTATCTTTTGAAATGCCTTATCTGCTGTAACAAGAGAAAGTCTCCTAACTTTTGCCGTTGCTGCAATAATGGCATCCGGGAGTTTAAGTTTGTAGCTCTTGCGATAACTTACTGCACAGTCAATAATATCATCGTCAAAATATAGTATCTCGACTTCTTTCAGGAAACTGTCAATATCTTTTACTACGACTTTATCATCTGTCTCAAAGCAAAGCAGTTCTATCTTTGTTATGCAGGAGATAAAGATTTGCTCTTTCGCATTTTCAATCAGGCCGGAGATAGTTTCTTCTCCGTCAAAGAAATAGATCACTGAATTGGTATCTAACAAGTAGCCCGGCATTAAGCCCATTCGCTCCTTATTTTTTTCTGGTATTCAAGGCCATCAATCTTTTTTCTGAATATCCCCTTAAATCTGGCAAGCTTTGCGGTTTTTTCTGCCGCATCTTCGAGAATCGTAATTAACAGTTTGGCTTTTTTTACGGGTGGCATGGATTCTTTATAAATTATCTTTCCATTTTCATAATATGCCTCAATGGTTTTCAGCATGTCTTCCTCCTGATCTCTATTCTCTTCAGTATACATCCTAAAAATAATACAATTCTAAAGATTTGTCAAACATCACAGAGAGATAGAAGTTGGAAATAATACTACTAAGACGAAAATACAAATAAGATTTTTTTTAGGAGCGGAATCGGACACGGTTCCAATTAATAGAAATTAACAACAACACAGCAATAGATGCCCCCCGTCACTTAACGCCGGATGGACAAAATAATCAGGGCAGGCACAGAGGCGCTGCCCCTACATGACCTTACACCGGATGAGATTGCGGTTGTGGAGTAACAAAGGTGAAAAAGGTATAATAATTCAAGGGACAAGAAAAAATGTTTGTCATTACCTATCAATACTATTTAAACGGGTTTTTAATGGTAATTCCCTTTATTGTCTGGGCATCAGATAAATCTTCAGAAAGGATTGCTTTTGCCCCTCCGGAAAGGGCTGATGCAACGATGAGGGAATCCCAGAAAGAGAATTTATATCGCTCGCGTAGATCAATTGCCTCCAGTACAATCTCCATATCATTCGTTATGACGTCCCATTTTGAGAGTTTCTTTATTATTTCCTTCGCTACTGGTGTCTCCAGAGGTGACGCAATTTTTCCGGTTACCGTGACGAAGAATTCTTGCAGGGTCTGAATGCTTAAAATCCCGAGCCCTGATTGCCATAGGTCTTTCATGATACTTAAAGCGACTAGGTGCTTGCGTCCGGCATCTATGTCATAAGCGTAAACAAGGACATTTGTATCGACAAACACCTTATCTTCGCTCATGCAATTTCTCCCGTGAGCATGGCATGCGCCCGCCAGTGCCAAGATGGAGCCCCTGCTCCATACGCCTTATTTCGGTCTCCATCGCCTCCCTATAACCCGTATCCTTTCTGATCTTCTCCTCAAGGGATTCCCTTATTAACGCACTGAGAGATTTTTCTTCCTTAAGCGCCAGAACCTTAGCCTTTTTCAGTATCGCCTTGGGCAATGAAAGCGTAACATTCTGCTTTTCCATACACACCTCATTTATTCTTAATCACATATTTATGTGTAGCACATATTCAAGTGTAATGTCAACTGAACCATTTATGCAAAAAGGAGATTTACTGATAGTTAATCTGTCAATATCATGAGTGCGAAACGCTCCCTACAATGATACTCCATTATAGAGACCGTTAAAAATTCAGGAAATTGCCCGAGACCCTTCCTATTACATAGCATAATAGCGTTGCGGCCATTACTACGGATGTATTCTCAAGTCCGCTTTTAAGCCAGTTTTTATGGCTGAACCTTGCCTTGATGGCGCCTATCCCAAACATCACTAAAATAGTTGTAACTATTGCAAGGATAAGTGCAATGGGGGGCTGGAATAAGAGGAAAGGGGATATGGGTATAAGCGACCCGATAATGTATGACACCCCTATCAGGGATGCCGTGAAGAAGGGTCTTCCGATGTCTTCTGGAAATAGCTTCAATTCCTCCTCCATCATGCTCTTAATCCAGATATCTTTATCCGATGTAATGCGATCTACTATCATGTCCAGATCTTTACCTTTAAATCCTTTTTTCTTGTATATCTCCCTGATCTCTTGCCTTTCTATCTCTGGGACCTCATCTATCTCTCTTGTCTCCCTTTTGATCTCATTTTCAAATAGTTCTTTCTGTGACTTCATAGATAGATAGGCGCTGAAGAACATTGAGATAGTCCCCGCAGAGATACCGGCCAGGGCTGTCAGGAGAATAATATGGTTATCATGGATTACGCCGGTTACACCCGCCACAAAGGCCAGGGTTGTAATAATCCCGTCACTCATGCCCAGGAGGATCTCCCTTGCAGATTTTCCCCAGGAGATATGCTCCTCTAAGGCAAGACGGTGGTTAACAACTATCTCTTTGTCTCTTAAGGTCTTATCCATCTATTTATAGGGGAGCGACCATCCCCCTCCCCCGGCAAAGCCGGATGGAGCCTCCCCCTCCCTACGCTCGACTCCGCTCGCTGTTTTATCATATTATAGGGGAACGACCATTCCCCTCCAAACGTTGTTTGCCAGGCAGATATCCATAGCAAACGGGCTGGTTCTTTTTTTAATAATATCATCCTATTAGTCTTGGCTTCAATATCCTCACCTTAGTGCATTACAAGGCCGCCATCGACTATTATCTTGGCGCCGGTTATAAATGATGATGCAGGAGATGCAAGATATAGGACAGCATCTGCTATATCAGATGGGAGGGCAAGCCTCCTCAAGGGGGTTCTGCCCGCTATCTCTTCCTGGACATGCCTTGGTGCATGGGGCGTGACCTTCCCAAGGGTAAACCCGGGAAGGATCATGTTGGCAGTGATACCAAACTCCCCCACCTCATGTGCCAGCACCTTTGTCATCCCCTCCATTGCGGAAAGGGCTGAGATATAGCTGCCGTAACCCGATACAGGCTCATCTATCATCCTGCTTAAGATATTAATTATCCTTCCCCATTGCCTCTTTATCATATCTTTTGCGGCTATCTGCGAGGCGCATAGCCCTCCCTTTATTACAACATCTATCTGCCCTTCATAATTGGTCCAGCTATCATTATAGATGGGTGTTCTCCTGATGTCATTATGGGCATTGTTTATAAGTATATCTATCTTGTCGTACCTTTTTAATATCTCGTCAAACATTGCCAAAAGATCCATTCTCCGCCGCACATCTCCCTTGAGAATCATGCCTTCTCCGCCCTTATTGATTATCTTTGCCAGAATCTCCTTTGCCTGTCCTTCGCTTTTTAGATAATTTATTACCACCATTGCGCCATGTTCCGAGAGCCTCTCTGCGATTGCAGAGCCTATTTCATTTGCCCCGCCTGTGATCAGTGCGACCTTTCCGCAGAGGGAGAACATGGGTTATGCGCCAAGCTTATCGAGAAGACTTGCCGGAGAGGCAAGGTGTCTTGAAAATCCCAGCTCTCTTGGCTCTATTCCGATGGCAAGGCCTACTAGTTGCGGGAGGTGGATGATTGGCATGGAAAGCCTCTTCCCGGCCCTTGCGCCGGCCTTCTGCTGGTATATATCAAGGTTCATATGACAGAGGGGGCAGGGTGTAACCATGCAGTCGGCGCCGGCATCCCTGGCCTCAAGTATATTGGCAGAGACCATTCCAAGGGCAATGTCCTCCTTTTCAAGGACTATCGGAAAGCCGCAGCACTTGGTCTTTCCAATATAGTCTATTGGTTCCGCGCCCAGGATACTGATAAGGGACTCTAGTGAATTCGGTTTTTCAGGGTCATCAAAGCCCAACACACTTGATGGTCTTAAGATATAGCACCCATAAAACGGGGCTACCCTTATACCAGAGAGGGGTCTCACCACCCTCTCCTTTAATCTCTCCAGGCCGAAATCCTTTACAAGGATCCAGAGAAGGTGCTTCACATCAATCCTGCCGTTATACTGCCCCTCCTTTAACATCCCGTTGATCCTGGGAAGCAGCCCCTCCTCCTCCTTGAGCCTTTTGTTAGAGGTTGACATGATACCCTGACCTGTACCGCAGATGGTCATAATATCAAGACCTATCTCCTCGGCCTGAGAGAATGTCCTTGCGTTCAAGGCTAATTGAAGGTCGGGATCTGCCTCACCAATAACGCCAGCGCCACAGCATGATGATTTGACCAGTTCAACGATCTCAATCCCCAGTTTCTCGGTAACCAGGCGGGTAGATTGATTAAGTTCCGGGCATGCCCCTTTAGAGGCGCAACCCGGATAATAGGCAAATCTCATCTGCTCATAACCCCCTCTCCCTGAAGATCCTTCTGATATCTTTTATCCCTTCAATCCCTCTCTTGTAATGTAATGGGACCTTTCCTTTTATGAGCATCCTTATGCCAAGGGGGATGATCCTCAGTATGCCTGCGATATCTGTCCCTATTAATTTCAGGGGCATGGCTGCCTCGTTTAGTCTCCCTTCCCTCCTTACTATATCCAGGAATCCTGTTATATGCCTTGAGCCCTTTGTCCATCTCATCCCTTCCTGGATAGAGGCCCTCCTTATCTTTATTATCTGCTCCATCGGTTTTACATCCTTTGGACATACCTCAACGCAGAAGTTACACCTTACGCAGTCCCAAATGCCATCTTCATGCTGGAGGTTTAAGAGCCTCTCTTTCTTGTTCCCCTCCCTCGGGTCCGCAATGAACCTGTAGGACTTGGCCAGGGCAGCAGGCCCCAGAAAACCCTCTGAGACCTCATTGGAGTTGCATGCGGCAAGACATGCCCCGCACATGATGCATGCATCGGCATTGTCAAAGGCCTTCATTGTGGAGGGTGAGATTGCAATTGTTCCATACCCTTCTAGAATCAGCCATGGAGTGATATCCCTTACCTTATGCCAGAAAGGACCCATGTCAGCAACCAGATCCTTTACAATCCTCATATTCTTGAGTGGAGCGATTTTTATCTCGCCGTGCCGGTCTAACTCAGCCAAGACCTGGGTCTTACAGGCAAGTTTCTCATGGCCATTGATCTCCATAGAGCAGGAGCCGCAGATTGCCTGTCTGCAGGACGCCCGGAAGGCAAGGGTGCCATCTACCTCTTCTTTTATCCTGACAAGGGCCTCAAGGACCGTCGCGTCCCTTGGTACCTCTACCCTATAGCTCATGAAACGGGGTTTTTCTTCTAAGGCAGGATTGAACCTCTGTATTGAAAGTCTTACCCTCATCAGCCCAACCTCTAATCCGGTTTGACTATTACAGGGGCTTGCGTCGCCCCCTCCATCGGCAAAGCCGAATGGAGCCTCCCCCTCAACGCTCGCCTTGCTCGCTGGGTATCTACTCCCTATACCTCCAGGGTCTTTGGATAGGTCGTCAGGTTTATGCAGCCCTCTTCTGTTACAAGCACCATATCCTCGATCCTGACCCCGCCTA
>CAYZUL010000001.1:55165-96155 GCA_964481895.1 uncultured Nitrospirota bacterium
TTTATGCAGCCCTCTTCTGTTACAAGCACCATATCCTCGATCCTGACCCCGCCTATATCCGCATAATACAGACCTGGTTCTACTGTAACGATATTCCCATTTTTAAGGGTATAGCCTACCTTGCTTATTCTCGGCGGTTCATGGACATCGAGTCCTATGCCATGCCCTGTCCCATGAAAGAAGCCCTGCATCCTGCCATTTATAATCCCGGTCTCAAAGCCGAATTTCTTTAATACAGTTGATACTTCTTCATGCACCTGTCTTCCATCTATACCATTTCTAATCAGGGATATTCCTCTCTCCTGGGAAGAGATGACCGCCTCATACATCTTCTTAAGGCGATCAGTCGCCCTTCCCTTTACTACAGTCCTTGTCATATCGGCAAAGTATCTTGTTCTTGTAGATCTGGGGAATAGATCTATTATAATCGGCTGATGCGGTCTTAAGGGGCCGGACCCCTCGTTGTGGGGATCGCATCCCTCTATACCGACGGCTACTATAGTGTGTTCCGCAAGACACTCAAGTTCCATCAGCTTGTAATCAATGATCCTCCTTATCTTATCTGAGGTCAGTATATCATCCTTGTAATATAGGAGGTCACCCTTTACATGCGAATCCCTTATGGCCGATATTGCCTCACCCATGGCCGCCTCGGTCTTCTTTTGGGTATCCTTTATAAACCTTACCTCTTCATCCATCTTTATCATCCTATCCTCAAAGAATGGTTCCTTCTTTGATTCAAGCTGATACCCCCTCCCCCTTAGTTCGTCCGCGTACCTGATGGGAAAGCCGGCCGGAACCTGGATCGATCTGATGCCTCTCTCCGCCAAAAAAAGATCAAGAGAGTCGATGATGCACGGCTCAGGGATACCCTTCTTCTTTGCCCGCTCCTCGTATTCCGACAATGAGATGACCCTGTCTGCCCGTGACTGGGCCTTGGCCCTGTCTAACTCAAGGTCTGTCATCATCATGATCTTTTCAGATTTTACTTTGAGAAAAATAAAGGGATCGGGGGCCAAAAATCTCGTAGCATAATAAAGATCAGCATCCCTCTCGCTGCATGAGATAATCAGTATCGCGTCATATTCCTTAATAATCTATCCCTCTCTGGGCCTCTATCCCTTTTTGATATGGATGTTTTATCTCCCGCATCTCCGTTACCATGTCTGCAACCTCAATAAGTTTGGGATCGGCCCCCCTTCCGGTAATAATCAGGTGGAGTTTCTCAGGCTTGGCCTTTACCAGGTCTAACAGATCCTCAATGTCGATAAGGTTCAACCTGACTGCAACATTTATCTCGTCCAATATGACTATCCTGTAATTCCCTGACGTAATCTTTTCCCTGGCAATGCCGAGGGCCTCCTTTGCCGCCTTTATGTGTTCCTCGCGGGGAAGCCTGTCATCTATGATACCGACAAAACCTTTCCCAAGTGGAATAAGCTCAAAATTTGGAGAGAGCTTCTTGACGCTCTCAAGCTCCCCGTAATGCCATGATCCCTTGATAAACTGAAGCATCGCCACCTTCATATTGTGGCCGCATGCCCTAAGGGCAACACCGAGGGCAGAGGTGGTCTTGCCCTTCCCGTCTCCCGTAAATACTATTATGAGTCCACGGTCCATTTATTTTTAAGTCATCGAAAATGGGTCGAAAACCCTGTCAATCTCCTCTTTAGAGAGGAGTCCCTTTTTGATTACTACCTCCCTTATGGTCTTGCCGGCAGCTATGGCCTCTTTTGCGACAGATGCCGCCGCTTCATATCCGATATAGGGATTAAGTATTGTTGCAAGTCCAATGCTCTGCTCTGTTAACTCCTTACACCTCTCCGCATTTGCCTTGATACCGGTGACGCATTTATCCGCGAATACCTTTATGACATTCTTTAAGATATCTATTGACTGGAGAAGGTTGAAGTTTATTACGGGCATCATTACATTTAGCTCCATCTGTCCTGCCTGTGCCGCCATAGTTATGGTCAGATCATTTCCGATCACGTGGAAGCATACCATATCTGTTACCTCTGCCATGACAGGGTTGACTTTTCCCGGCATGATAGATGAGCCGGGTTGTACAGCAGGGAGGAGGATCTCACCGAGACCTGTCCTCGGGCCGGAACTTAAAAGCCTGATGTCGTTTGCAATCCTTATCAGCTCTATAGCAAGGGATTTAAGTCCGCCAGAGACCTCAACTAAATCTGCCATGCTCTGCGTCGATTCGATCAGATTCGTGGACCCCTTAAGATCAAGACCTGTAATCTTCTTTAGTGACTCTATAGCCTTATCCCTATACAGGGGATGTGTGTTTATCCCTGTTCCTACAGCCGTGCCCCCGATTCCGAGGATCTTTAGTCCCTCCGAGGCCTTCTGTATCCTCTCTTTGGCCTTCAAGACAGCAAGGGCATAGGCCGAGAATTCCTGCCCAAGTCTGATCGGAACGGCGTCTTGAAGGTGTGTCCTCCCGGACTTAACGATCCCATCAAATTCCCCCCCTTTTTTTGTCAGGGATAAAATCAGCCCTTCGGCAGTATGAAAAAGCTCACTTAGCATAAAAAGCGCAGTAATCCTCATTGCCGTGGGAAAGACATCATTTGTTGACTGAGACCTGTTTACATGATCATTAGGGTGTACCAGGGCATAGTTGCCCTTCACGCCGCCCAGGATCTCGATTGCACGATTGGCAATCACCTCATTTGTATTCATATTGTGTGATGTACCGGCCCCTGCCTGGAAGACATCTACAACAAAATGGTCGTTCCATTTGCCGTCTATAACCTCTTCTGCTGCCTGGGCTATTGCCTTTCCGATCCGCTTGTCCAGATTTCCTGTGGCCATATTAGCCTCTGCAGCAGCCAGTTTTATCATGCCGGTCGCACGTATGAACTGTGGATGGGCCCTGATACCGCTGATAGGAAAGTTTTCCAGTGCCCTTGCCGTTTGAACGCCATAGTAGACGTCCTTTGGAATTTCTATATCGCCTAAAGTGTCATGTTCCCTTCGCATCTGCCCGGGCATACTATATCTCCTGATCTTTAATGGATTAGTAAAACACCATAAAGACTAGCATATCAAACGGTTATTTACAAGGTTACAGAATGCTAAGAGTAAAAGGATCGGGGAGGCTTCCTGGGTCAGACGATTTATCAATTTTACCCTTGTGGAAAAATTAAAAAAATGTATAATAGTTAAATATCATTGCGTTTAAAACATGGAGGTCGGGATGAAAAGAATCAATCAACAGCCCTCTGCGGTTTCTTCTGATAAAATATGTTAGACTTTCTAAACATGTATCATTCAATTATAGAGGGAACAATTCGTGAGCAAAAGGATAAATAAGGCTATAAATGAATATATAAAATTACTGAAAAAATATTATGGTTCAAAAATATTAAAGGCTGTTCTGTTCGGTTCTGTAGCAAGGGGGGAGTTAAACAGGGAATCTGATGCAGATATCCTTATAATTACATCGGACAGTAATGCCGGGATAAAAGACGAAATAAGTATGTCTGCCTACGAAATAATGCTTAAGAATAATGTTGTGCTTTCACCGATTGTCATGGATAAAAATACATTTGACTGGTACAAAAAAAACAGGGATCCCTTTTATAAAAACATCTGTAAGGATGGTATAGAGCTTTGGACGAAAACACACGAGAGCTTATTAAGGTCCGCTTAGAAAAGGCGCTGGAGGATATAAAAACTGCCGATGAATTGTTATTGCTAAAAAGATACAGGGCAGTTGTGAATAGGGCTTATTATGCAATATTTGGTATTACAACAGCAGTGCTGCTTACGAAGAAGATTGAAAGGGCAAAACACTCCGGGGTTGAGGGCGCTTTTAATCAATACTTCATAAAGTCCGGGGTTATTGAGGTAGAGTATGGAAAGATTTTTGATTATGTGAGAAAAAAGAGGGAAGAAAGTGATTATACAGCCAAAAGCACCATTGATAAAGAAACGGCCGAGAAAATTGCAAGGGATTCAAAGAGGTTTATTAAACGGATAAAAGAATACTTGAAAGGTATTGCTGAAAAATAAACAACAGGAATCTTACTATATTCCGGTGTTATTTTAAAGTTTTATGAATGATGCACTGCTGATATTTGCAAAGGCCCCCGTACCGGGGGAGGTAAAGACAAGGCTGCTGCCTGATCTTTCTAAGGAGGAGGCTGCAAGGCTGTATGAGGCCTTCATTTATGATATACTGAAATCCACCAGTCTGATAGATGCAGAGAGGTTTTTGTTCTGTCATCCAACAACGGATCACCCGTTTTTCCAAAGGACAAAAGATGATCTGGGAATTAGGCTTTTGGGACAGCAAGGGCAGGATCTTGGCGAGAGGATGAAGAATGCCATGGGGCTGCTCTTTAATGATGGATTCGACAGGGTTGTAATTATCGGGTCAGATTCACCTACATTGCCTGTTGAGTATATAGTTGATGGATTTAAGGGGTTAATGTCTTATTCCTCTGTGATTGGACCGAGCATTGACGGCGGATACTACCTTGTAGGCGGAAGGAATCAGGTTCCGCCGATTTTTGAAGGTATTTCATGGGGAACTGACAGGGTCTTCCGCGAAACACTGGAGAGGGGAATGCTTTTGGGGCTTGACCTGTACCTGCTCCCCTTCTGGTATGATATTGACACCTTTCGGGATCTCTCTCTTTTATATAGTCACATAAGATACCTTCATAAAAATAATAAAAAGATTGCCGAAGAAACGATTACCCTGCTGAATAAAATTGATATCTTTGGGAGTTGCCTTGAATGAGGATTGGTCTCTTAAACGATATCAATCCCCTTCAGCAAAGGTTCATATCGCCTCTTCTGAAGGCCATTGGAGACGGTAATAAGAGGGTCAGTGTTTCAGGCCTTTTTGGTTCATCAGGGGCATTTCTGTTGTCGTGCCTTGCAGGTATATTAGACGAAACTGCGATTATTATCGTCCCTTCCCAGGAGTATGGAGAGAAGTTATACAGGGACATCTCCTTCTTTTTTAATCTCCAGTCGCTCCAGCATGAGCGTCTCCTTTTCTTTCCTCAGGGGGAAATACTCCCCTACGAGGACGCCTTGCCTCACATAGACATTGCCTCGCAAAGAATTAAGACCCTTTCCCTTCTTCTGGAAGGGGGGCCCAGGATGATTATATCCCCGGTTACATCCACCATGCAGAGTGTTCTATCAAGGGAGGTATTATCCGAATCTGTATTTACCGTTAGGTCTTCCGGAGAGATTGATAGGGAAGGGTTGATCAGGAGGCTTTCCGATATTGGATACGACCGGGTCTCATTGGTTGAAAACAGAGGCGAGTTCTCAGTAAGGGGTGGGATCATAGATATATATTCCACGTCAGATGCCGGACCTGTGAGGATTGAACTGATGGGGGATTCTGTTGATTCTCTCCGCAGTTTTGCTCCGGATACCCAGAGATCAATCGCTGAAATAGGTGAGGCCGTAATTTTTCCTGCCATAGAGGTTGTTAAGGATGCCGAAAACAGTGCGCCGGAGACGGAAGGGGATATGCATACGATATTCGACTATCTGCCGGATGACTATATCATTGTAT
Source organism: uncultured Nitrospirota bacterium (assembly GCA_964481895.1). Taxonomy (GTDB): domain Bacteria; phylum Nitrospirota; class Nitrospiria; order JACRHA01; family JACRHA01; genus JACRHA01. Next base: position 60,726 of record CAYZUL010000001.1, read on the forward strand.
CTTATGAGCCGGATGAGATAGTAAAGAGGGTGTCTGAATTTGAAGAGGAGATTGTTGACAGATATCTATCCATGTCAGATAAAAGCTCTGCACCTGTCCCCTCAAAGTTATACATCCAGGCGGAGCGTATAACAGGTCTTATGAAGGAGAGGATGGGGATTGATGTCTATTCTCTTCCTATGGTGACCAGCGCCGGTTCGACTGCAATCTGTTATGATGCAGTCCTGCCTGAGTCGTTAGGGATGGGACTTAAGGGGACAACTTTTTCTGAATCAATTTCTAAGCTGGGACAGCTTAGGGTTGGTGACCTCCTTCTGGTAGTAGTGAGGAGCAAAGGGCAGGAGGAGAGGCTCCTTGAACTCCTTGGCGATCAGGGCGTCCCTTCTTCGAGATGGAATCAGCATGATTACTTTAAGATTGCCGGAGACCAGGGAGATCATCATCCTGCGTATATAGCTATTGGGGATCTTTCTTCCGGTTTTATATCATCCTCTGCAAAGATATCTGTCATTACAGAGGATGATATATTCGGTAAGGGTATCAGGCTCAGAAGGCCGGAGGGGCGCAAAGGATCGGCTTTCATTTCATCCCTTGAAGATCTCAGACCGAATGACCTTGTTGTGCACAGCCATCATGGGATAGGGAGGTTTATCGGGTTAAAAAGGCTTACCGTAGAGGGATATGCATCGGATTTCATAATAATAGAGTATGCAGGCAGAGATAAACTCTATCAGCCGGTTGACAGGCTGGATAATGTCCAGAAGTATACGGGTGCAGATGGACAAGGGCCTGTTATGGACAGGCTGGGGGGCGCCTCCTGGGGCAAGACTAAACAGCGGGTAAAGAAAAGGGTAAAGGAGATGACAGAGGATCTCCTTAAGCTCTATGCTGCAAGGGAGGTCGTTGAAGGCTTTTCATTCTCCATAGACTCCCACCTTTCAAGGGAGTTTGATGCAACATTTGAATATGAGGAGACAGAAGACCAATTGAAGGTCATAGAGGACGTAAAGAGTGATATGGAGCTTGCAAGACCTATGGACAGGATTGTCTGCGGGGATGTCGGTTACGGAAAGACAGAGGTGGCCATCAGGGCGGCATTCAAGGCTGTCCTGGACAGCAAGCAGGTTGCAATATTGGTTCCGACCACGCTCCTTGCAGAACAGCATTATCAGACCTTCAGAAAGAGGTTTTCCCCATTCCCCGTACGGATAGAGATGTTGAGCAGATTCAGATCAAAGAAGGAACAGAGGGATATCATTAAGAGCGTGGAAGCAGGAGGAATAGATATCCTGATAGGGACGCACCGCCTTATTCAGAAAGATGTAAAGTTCAGTGACCTCGGTCTCCTTGTAATTGATGAAGAACAGAGGTTTGGTGTGGCAGACAAGGAGAGACTGAAACATCTCAGGAAGAATGTTGATGTCCTTACACTAACCGCGACACCGATACCCAGGACGCTCCAGATGTCCCTTATGGGGGCAAGGGATCTGTCTGTAATTGATACACCGCCTCATGACCGGTTGTCGATAAGGACCGCTACAGCAAGATTTGACAAGAGGATCATAAGGGAGGCGATACTAAGGGAGCTTTCAAGGGGAGGGCAGGTCTTCTTTGTCCATAATAGGATAAACTCCATAGGAAAGATGACAGCGCTTCTTGCAGAGATCGTTCCTGAGGCGAGGATTGCAACGGTCCATGGCCGGATGAGCGAGAGGAAACTTGAAGATCTCATGATGAGATTTATTGCCAGGGAGTATGACCTTCTCCTTACGACAACTATCATAGAATCAGGACTTGATATTCCGTCGGCAAACACAATAATAATTAACAGGGCTGACATGTTTGGTCTTGCTGAGCTCTATCAGTTGAGGGGAAGGGTGGGGAGGTCAGGCCATCAGGCCTACGCCTACCTCCTCCTCCCTGAACGCAGAGAGTTGACAGATGAGGCAAAAAAGAGGATTGAGGCTATAGTAGAATTCAGTCAGCTTGGTTCGGGATTTAAGATAGCCGCGAGGGATCTTGAGATAAGGGGGGCAGGTGAGGTAATAGGCAGGGAACAGTCGGGCTGGCTATCTGCTGTCGGATTTGAAATGTATCTCAGGATGATTGAGGATTGCGTCAAGGAACTGAAGGGTATCAGTGTTGAAGAGGAGGTGGACCCCATATTGAATATCCCGGTGCCTGCGTATATTCCTGAAGACTATATACCTGATTCATCTCAGAGGCTTATTATGTATAAACGGCTTTCCTCAACAAGGGAGTTATCTGATCTGGATGGCCTTAGGCTTGAGCTTGAGGATAGATATGGCAGGCCTCCGGAGGAGGCAATGAATCTCTTCCTGGTCATGGCGTTGAGACTTTTTGCGAAAAAACTGAAGATCATCAGGGTAGACTGGAAGATTGGCAGGGGCATATCGATCCGCTTTTCTAAAGATAACAAGATCAGCAGCAAGGGGATTGACTATCTTCTTAATCCGGGAAAGAAGATAAGGTTTACATCGGAATTCAGCTTGGAGATCCAGGCCGACATGACAAGTTGGGACCAGGTCTTTCTGGTATTAAAGGAGGAGTTGTTAAGGTTATTGTAAGATTCACAATAACCCCCTGGCTCCTTTTTTATAAATAGGGTATTATGGGTAATCGATAAGATAAATGGAGGGCCTTAGGGCATGAGAGAACTTGTAGTTTTGGGCTTGGCAATTTCGATCATCTTCAATATGATAGGTTGCGGGCAGAGGAAGGATGCCGGAGGCAAGGTCATAGCTCAGATAAACGGGAGAGAGATCAGGGATGATGAGTTTAAGATGAGGTTTTCCAGACTTTCACCGTCCCTTAAGTCAAAATATGCGGACGAAAAGGGAAAAAGGGAGTTTCTTGAGGAGATCATAAAGAGGGAACTCCTGTTGCAGGAGGCCAAAAAAGCGGGGATAGAGAAGGATAAGGTCCTTCTCGATAGGATAGAAGAAATGAAAGAGAGGTTGATCTTAAATGAGTTCCTGCAACGTGAGGTGGAGGGCAGGCTTGTTACAACAGAGAAGGAGCTTGAAGAATATTACAACCTTCACAAGGAGGAGTTTAAGTCGCCTGATGAGGCAAAGATAAGTCAGATAGTGGTAAGGAGCGATCAGGATGCCAGGGAGGTATTAAAAAGGCTTCGCAAAGGGTCCGATTTTGCCCGGACTGCAAGGGAGTTCTCTGTTGATGCAGCTACGAGGAATAGCGGCGGAGAGGTAGGTGTGCTACAAAGGGGTAAGATCCATCCGGAACTTGACTCTGTTATATTTGCCATGAACGAAGGAGATATCTCTGACCCTATAAAGACTGAATCAGGTTATCATATTATAAAACTTCAAAAGAAGACCCCGGGGTTACCGCTCTCATTTAATGATGCGAAGAATTTGCTAAGCCAGAGATATCAGATTGAAAAGAGGAGCAAGGTCTTTGAAGACCTCTTTACAAGGCTCAGATCAAAGGCTAATATAACTATCTCAGACGAGAATCTAAAGAGGACTGAGGCTGACAATGTACCTTCTAAATAATAGATCGGGATTACGACTCACCCTTTTTGCGCTCGCAATGGCTGCGCAACTTTTTCTTGCCCTGTCCGGGACGTGTGCCATGACTGTTGAAAGGATTATGGCCATAGTAAATAATGAAATAATTACATTGAGTGAGGTTAATGAAGAGGTCCTCCCAGGCAGATTCAGACTTGAGGAGAGTAATGCTGGGGATGGATTAAATATCACAACAGATCGACTCTTGCGTGAAAAACTCAGGAAGATGATCGATAAACGACTCCAATTACAGATAGCCAAGAAAGCAGGGATATCAGTGAGCCAGGAGGATATAAAGGGTGTCATAGAGGATATAAAGAAGAAGAACTCTATCAGGAGTGATAAGGAGTTTAGCGGGACTCTTGAAGAGGAGCACCTTACATTAGAGACGTATACAGCGCAAATAAGGGATCAGCTTATTTTAATGAAGCTCATAAACAGGGAAGTGAGGAGCAAGATAGTAGTAAGGGATGGCGATCTTCATGATTACTACAACAATCATAGGTCCCTTTTTGCATTACCTTCAGAGATAAAGATAAGTCAGATCTTAATCCCGCTGCCGAAGGCTGCCTCTGAAACCCTTGTTGAAGATCTGAGGAAAAAGGCATCAGGCATGGTTGAAGAGATAAGGGCAGGCGGTGATTTCTTTAATACTGCAAAGAGATACAAGGGGATAATAGATGGGATCTCCGCTGCTGATCTCGGTTTCTTCAGGAAAGGGGATCTGGTGCCATCTCTTGAAAAGACAGCAGACTCGCTAAAATCCGGTGAGATCAGTGATCCGATTGAGACCCAGGCAGGGATACACATTATAAGGCTTGATGAAAGGGGTTCTGTCAGATTCAAGCCCTTTGAAGAGGCGGCGAAGGTAATAGAAGAGGCTGTCTACCAGGAAAAATATGACGAGGCCCTTGCCGTCTGGCTGAAAGAGATAAGAGACGGGGCCCATGTGGAGATGAGGTTTTGATGGATGGCGTCCCTTGTGGGCGCCCTGGGCAGGCACAGGGACCTGTCCCTACAAGATTTATTATTTTAAATCAGGCAGTACCGTTTGTATCTCCTTTACTATATCATCACTTATCTTCCTTATTGCCTCTGGTGATATGGCTCCAGGCCCGGATGTTCCATATGGGCCGGAGCTCTCGATTGTGAACTGGATATCCCGGAATCCCCTCTTTATCTTGCCGTCTGACTGGAAATTCTTTGCCTCAATATAAGGGCCGAGGAGAAGGTAATCAAGAAAAGCGGTCTTGTATTTGACCTGGGCCTTCTCATTGGATTCCCTGATAACCAGATCAGCTTGATCGAATAGGTCCTTCATGTCGGCAAATATCAGCTTCTGAATCCCTTTTAGGATCTTATCCTTGTCTTTAGCGGATACTGAGTCTGCATATATTACGGCTGATATGGTAGATTTTATCTCAGAGGCAAAGTCTGTTCCGTACTTCTGAGAGAGGGCCGTCAATAGAGGGGTCAGGATCTGGAGGGATTTTTCTACCTTTTCATATTTTCCAGATTTTGCAAAATCTAGCATTCCGGTAAACACCTGTACAGGAGGGATGGCGAGGCCCTCCCTGTAGGGCTGGCTTTTAGCAATATCAGAGAGAAAAATAAGAAGAAATAGAAAAGCGGGTATAAGCTGCTTAAATCGCCTCATTAAAAAGATTCCTGCTTTATTGTAGGGGCGACCCGATGGGTCGCCCAGAGGAGATAGGGGCGATTCACCGAATCGCCCCTACAAATCCTCGCAATGACACTCGTCTAACTGATTAGAAATCCACCACAGCCGATATCATAAAGCCGTTGTTATCCAGATCTGCCTTATCTTCGCTTATGAACTGGTATTCTGTCTTAAATAAGAAATGGGGATATGGGGAGTAGTTAATGCCAACCGTGACCCTTGAGAATTCATCGTCCGGGTCACTAATTACCATATCGCTCTTATCGTATCTTATCTCTGGCTCAATATAGTTTATAAGATTTCTACCCTGAAGCATCTTGTAGGATGCCTGGAGGTAAAAACCCTTAGCATCCGCCTTAATAGTTCCATCATCATCGCCAGTCCGTTTTGCAAATTCGCCTCTTAGATCAAGGCCCATTATCTGGATTAAAGCATCTATACCATAGATCTTAAACTCCTTATCAGCGGCAGCATCAAATTTTCCTGTTGCGTAAGAGAAGCCTACCTGAGAATATGCCTCACCGATTGTTGGGGCAAGCGCGATCCTTCCGAGGATGGTCCTGTCCGAGTTGTTGTCCCTGTTCTGTCTGCTGTCTTCTCCTTCTAGCCCGTTTGGACCATTTAGTATAGAGAGGTCATATAATATCCCTCCAGCAGGGGTAACCAGTTTCCCCCTTCCCCATATACCTACATCTACCCATTCATGGAAGAGGATCTCATCCACATAAAAGGGCCTGCTCGCGAATTTTCGTATCGGTGCCACATATTCTGCCAGTTCATAACCGAATGGCGGGTTAAAAGATCCTATTCTTAGCGTTAAATACTGATCAACCATCCTCCAGTCAATAAATGCCCTGTCCACGTTTATCTCGGGTCCTATGCCCGCATGCTCATACTCTACCTCACCGAAGATGGATACCCTGGGGTGGATCTTTGCAAGGGCGGCTATATAGAGGTTGTGTACATCAAGGGTAGAGGTGCCGCTGGGACCACCACTGCTAAAGCCCTCGCTCTGAAAGTCAAGATATCTTACATTTACGAAGCCGTGGAATTCGGCGAATGTACCTGCTGTGCCGAATTTTATACCGTAGATCTCTTCCTGCGCAGAAGAGATTGATGGCAGGATAAATAAAGATAACAATACTAACGCTGATGCTACAAGAACCAAAACATTACCTATACATCTTTTTCCGTGCATAGTTTCTCCCTTTTAGTGTTTAGTTCTCGACCCGCTCTTAAATAAATTATCCTTAAAAAATTATTTGTCAATCACCCCCTATTCTTGATACTGCATTAAGATAACTTTGATATAAATCAATAAGTTTTAAAACATTCTTAATATAAAGTCAAGAAAAATCCTTTGACATCGATTTATAAAACCCATTATAATAAAATGTTTAATGATTGCCTGTATCTTCTGCATGGGGGTCTCATCGATTCAGAAAGTAAGGAGGAGTAGGTGCCTATATACGAATATGAATGTACAACATGCGGGAATCGGTTTGAGGTTATTCAAGGTTACTCCGATTCCCCTATAACCAATTGCAATACCTGTTCCGGGAAGGTCAGGAAGGTCATATCATCGCCTGCTATCGTATTTAAGGGGTCTGGGTGGTATGTGTCAGACTATTCCGATAAATTCAAGGATAAGAATAAAGGGGATGCAAAGAAGCCGGCTCCGGAGGTAAAGACAGAGGCTCATACAGATGCCAAAGGGAATACAAGTAGTGAAGCAAATACCGGCGGATGCTCCGGAGGAACGGAGAAGCCGGCAGAGACCAAACAAGCCGGTCCATCGAGTCAGCCTGACAACAAATCATAGTCCAGGAGTTTTTTAAGTTGGGAAGCGTTCAGGTCCATATCCCCTATAGCAAGATTGATGAGAATATCGGCTTGATAATGGACAACAGGTTAAACCTTGAGATCCTCCTCGATGCGGACAGTGTTGATAGTGCCAGTGCATCGGTCATGGAAGCCCTCATGGAGAGGCTGTCTTATGTCCCTGTAATCACCATACACGCCCCTTTCCTCGATCTGAGCCCGGGAAGTACAGACTCCTTTATTAGGAGGGCTACAATGGAGAGGCTGATGCTTCTTGATGAAAAGATAAGGCCCCTTTCACCTAAAAAAATCGTATTTCACACAGGATATGATAAATGGAGTTTTGATGGAAACAGGGAGGGGTGGCTTAAGAATAGCCTGGTATTCTGGGGCTCCTTTATCGAGAGACTGGGCAGCAGAAGGGGGTATGATATCCTCCTTGAGAATATCTTTGAAGATGAGCCTGGCTATATGGTTAAATTGATAAAAGGGATAGATTCCCCTTCCTTCGGGTTCTGCTTTGATATAGGCCACTGTAATGTTTTTTCTAAGGTAGGGATTGAGGACTGGATTGCGGCCCTTGGCGATAAGTTACAAGAGGTGCATATACATGACAACCATGGTAAATCCGATGAACACCTCGGGATTGGAGAGGGGACAATAGGTTTTGACTCCTTTTTTAAGCTCCTTGATAAAGAGGGGATAGACCCGTTTTTAACTATAGAGGGCCATTCCAAGACTGCCGTTGAGAAGAGCCTTCTTTACCTGAAAAGATACGGAAAATAGCGGGCATGGCCTGTTTGTTCTGGACATGCCCGTAGATTTATTGATCAGAAGTTACTTCTTTTTGGTCGTTGACTTCTTTGTTGTAGTCTTCTTGTCTGGCGCTTTTGCTGGTGCCGACTTCTTCTGCATCTCAGCTATTTTTGCAGTAAGTTCGTTGTTCTTCTTTGTAAGCTCATCTATCTTTGCAGAGAGATCATTGTTGATTTTGCCAAGCTCATCTACCTTTAGTTTAAACTGATCCCGCTCTCTTGAGAGCGTCTGTACCTGTTGTTTAAGGCCTTCATTCTCGGCCTTAAGTTTCTTGGATTCGCACCCTGCCAAGGGTAATATCATGACAATAGACAATATTATTATTGAAAAAATGACCCTTCTCATCTTCATCTTATCTTGACCTCCAGTAATCATCTTGATGTTATTGAATATCTTCCTTCCCTAAGATCTCTAACTCTTTTGCTTCCTTAACCCTCACCTCCTTTAAGTCTTTTTCTAACATCTGTTTATCTTTCCGATTAGTTCCTCCAGTCTCTCTGCCTTGATCATCCCCTCTCTTATCAGCCTCATGGGAGTTGCAGTCGCATCTATAACTGTAGATTCCAGGATGCCATCTGCCCTTCCTGCATCGATGATAAGGTCTATATTCCGGGAAAAATACCTTTCCACGGAATCTGCAGTTGCCGCTGGGGGGAGGCCTGAGGGATTGGCGCTTGTTGCAGTTATCGCCATATCAAGACCCTCAAGGAGCCATATCAGAAAACTGCTTGCCGGTAGCCGGATCCCTATCTTCCCTGTATCTGCTGTTAATATGGCCGGGAGGGCAGACGATGCCCTGAATATGATGGTCAGTGGTCCAGGCCATAGTTCCCTCATCAGGATCTCTGAATCCTTTGTTGTCTCTGCTATAAGTGAGCCCAATCTCTTTGTGGCTTCAATCAATAATAGTAACGGTTTATTGGTATTTCTCCCCTTTATCTGATAAATCTTTTCTATTGCCCCGGTGTTAAAGGGGTCAACACCCAGGCCGTAAAATGTATCAGTGGGAATGGCCGCAACTCCACTATTTCTTAGTACGATCCTTGTCTCCTCTATAATAAAGGGATTCCTATCTGATATGTTAATCTTTATTGTCTTTCCCATGGAGCCCCTTAGCCTTCTCCTCCACATCCCTTGAGAGCCCCTCTTTGTATTTTAGCAGGCTCTTTTCGATCTCCCTGGAACCGATTGCAAGGATCTGGGCAGCAAAGACTGCCGCATTTTTTGCACCGGCCCTGTCTATTGCCATGGCGGCGACAGGGACCCCGGAAGGCATCTGAACTATAGATAAAAGGGAGTCGATCCCCATGAGGGGAGACGAATTAATGGGAATCCCTATAACAGGCAGGATCGTCTCGGCGGCAATAACACCCGGAAGATGAGCTGCGCCACCGGCGCCGGCAATTATAACCTTTATTCCATTTTCCTCCGCGTCTTTAACGCACCTCCTTGTCCTTTCGGGCGACCTATGGGCTGAAGAGATTGTAGTCAGATATGATATCCCCAGTTGGTCTAGTATCTTTTCAGTCTCGCTTACTATGGGGAGGTCAGAATCGCTTCCCACTATTATAAGAACCTGAGGCTGTTTTTTTGTATCCTTTGCCATCTATAATCCTAAGAAAACATCATTAATATTGAAAAATATAACTAACACATCGGGCATGTGGTGTCAAGTCTTTGCTGGATTAACCTTTAATGGGAAGGGGAGGCGTTTGAAAAATTTTTATGCGAGACCTTTTATATAATTATTTAATTTTTTCGATCATAAAAATTTTGAAGACGCCTACCCTATGCAATATTAAATCAACTTATAGTAATAAGCTCTAGTCTCTCCTTCCACTTTTTATTGAGGTTTGCTGCGAGTTCAGGATAAGAGCTCAAGTCTGGATCCTCTGCAATCAGTTTGAGTGCCTCCTCCCTCGCCTTCTCCAGCAAAGAGGCGTCCCGAATGATATTTGCCACCCTCATCTCCGGGAGCCCTGATTGTCTCGTACCGAAGAACTCACCGGGCCCGCGGATTTTAAGATCTTCCTCGGCAATCAGAAAACCGTCCTGGCTCCTTACCATCACGCTCAACCTCTTCTTTGCCTCTTCTGATAGTGGATATGAGACCATGAGCATGCAGTATGAGCCCTGACTCCCCCTTCCAACCCTGCCCCTTAGCTGATGAAGCTGGGCAAGACCAAATCTCTCTGCATGTTCTATAAGCATAACCGTAGCATTCGGGACATCGATGCCTACCTCTACTACCGTAGTAGCCGCAAGGATATCTATCTTTCCCTCCTTGAATTGGCTCATGACCCCTTCCTTTTCGCCTGACTTCATCTTCCCATGGATCAGGGCTATAGAGAGATCAGGAAAGATGTTGCTCTTAAGCCTTTCAGTCATGGTTAGCGCGGCCCTCAGGTCGGATTTTTCCGATTCTTCAATTAAAGGATATACAATATAAGCCTGCCTCCCTTTGGCGACCTCACTCCGTATTATGCTGTACGCCTCATCCCTCTTTGATTCATAGAAAATCCTTGTTTCAATCGGGGATCTCCCGGGAGGGAGTTCATCCAGCACGGATATATCCAGATCTCCATAGAGACTTAAGGCGAGTGTCCTTGGTATAGGTGTAGCTGTCATTATGAGGATGTCCGGGTTGTAGCCCTTTTTCTTGAGCGTTGCCCTTTGTATTACGCCGAATTTATGCTGTTCGTCTATTACTGCCAGGCCAAGGTTCTTAAATCTTACCTCCTCCTGTATTATGGCATGGGTTCCGAAGGTAATGCCGGCTTCTCCTTCCGCAATCTTCTTAAGGGTCTCCTTCTTCTCTTTCTGCCCCAGCCCATTTGTCAGAAGACATGATCTGATCCCAAGGGGATCTAATATCTTTTTCATGTTTATATTATGCTGTTCCGCCAGGATCTCAGTCGGGGCCATCATGGCAGCCTGGTATCCATTCTCCGAGGCGATAACCATTGCCGCTATGGCAACTATTGTCTTGCCTGAGCCTACGTCCCCCTGGATGAGGCGATTCATCGGGTGATGACTCGCCATATCCTTTTTTATCTCGCTGATTACGCGTAACTGGGCATTGGTAGGTTTAAAGGGGAGTTTCTCGATCAGCCTCTCCGACATTTGTCCGTCAACATTGAATCTTACCCCCTTTTCTTCATTGGATGCAGCCATCTTTTTTATTGCCAGCCCCAGCTCGAGGAGGAAGAGTTCGTCAAAGGCGAGTCTTCTGTGGGCCTCAGATTCTCCCCTGTTCAGGAGGTCTATGTCTGTTCCCTGAGTAGGAAAATGAACATTACTGATCGCCTCCTTTAGGGGTATCAGCCTGTTTTCCACGGTGATACGATCCGGCAAAGGATCAATTATCTTATCTAACAATTGATCCAATATCTCCTTTATAATATGCCTTACCCGCCTCGAATTCAGTCCATATGTCTCATGATATATGGGGACTATCCTGCCCATATGTAGGGAGTCCTTCTCCTCCTCCTCTATTATCTCAAAGCCTGGATTTTCCATTTCAAGCCCATAAGTATGAAAGCCTTTTGACCTTACCTTTCCGTTTAACATTACCTTCTGTCCATTTTTAAATAGTTTTTTAAGGTATGGCTGGTTGAACCACTTTGCATATATTATCCCTGTCTCATCAGAAACGGCCATCTCAAATATCTTGAGCCCCCTCCTCCTGGTCACGACAACGTCTGAAGCTGATATCGTCCCTATAATTGTTTCCTCCTTTTCAGGTATAAGTTCTGAGATCTTCTTGATGGCTGACCTGTCTTCATATCTCCATGGAAGACAATATATTGCATCCCCGGCATTCTTTATCCCGATTCTTCCAAAAAGATCCCTCCGCCTTGGTCCAACACCCTTTATGTACTGGATAGGGGTCTCAAGAACAGGTCTGTCTTTTTGAAAACTGTCCATATCTGCTCAAATTCTTTTCTATCTTGTTGTAAAAGTTTTAAAAAAATAGTATCATAATCAAGTTTTACAGGCAATTAACCGATAAGCGCAAAGAAGGGAGGGGTGGAGATTGGCAAGGGTATGTGAGGTATGTGGAAAAGGTCATCAGGTGGGGAATAATGTGAGCCATGCAAACAACAGGACCAAAAGGCTCTTTTATCCGAACCTGCAGCCGATAAGTGTTTCAGAAAATGGGTCTTTACGGAGGATGAGGGTCTGCACCCGCTGTATCAGGACCGGAAAACTTAAGAAGGCAGTATAATCACTAAATAACAATTACAATCTCTCCTTAAGCAAAGACCACCCAGGAATCTCCCCTGACAGTAAAAATTAATCTCTTATGAGGTTATAATGGCAAGGGACAGGATATTTGGATTGAGAGGCAAGATCATACTCCTCTCGATCCTTCCCTCCCTCCTTGTAATTGGTATTGTGACCTATTTTTCTATCCGCAGTCTAAATCATGAAATAGCTGATGACTATATAGAAGGGTCCAGGACTGCAATAAATCTTATAAATAATCAGCTTAAGTCGGACGAAGATATTACCAATCCCCTCCTCGCCGAACTCATGATTGACCAGGCAATGAAGGTTATGTCCTGGGTCTCTGGTATTGCCATATATTCTGTTGACGGGGGTAAGGCAGGGTTAATCTATTCAAGCAGGCCAGGTGATAAGGGACGATCACTAAGCTCTGCTGAGGTAAAGCATCTCCTTGGATCTGTCGCAGTTCCTATAGAACTGTGGGATAATAACCTGATTGAGATTATAACCCCTATGCGGAGGGCCGGCAGCAGGCATGTTTCGGCCATAGTTTTTACGCCCCTTGCCCCAAAAAAGGAAGAGCTTGCAGGGTATATCTCAACTATCCTCCTAATCGGTATCTTTGGGTTTACAAGTCTTACCTTAATGCTCTATCTTGCGCTCAACAGGATCATAATCGGCCCTGTCTCTTTAATAAGAGGGGTGGCGCGCCAGATCGCGCAAGGAGACCCTTCTGTTCGGATCACCATGGATAGATCAGATGAGATGGGCGAGCTCTCAGAGGATATAAATAGGATGAGCGATTCGCTGAAGGCAAGGTCTGCTATGCTTACAAAGGAGATAGAGATGATCTCGGTCATGAAGTCCATAGACAGGTCGATACTCGCAAGTCATACCCTCTCTGACCTTGTGCATGCCATTTCTGTGAACATCAAATCAATTGTCCCGGCAGATATAGTTACAATCATCCTCTGTGATGCCACTTCAGCAGGTTTCATAAGACTTGTGCCATCCGAAAACCAACAATTAACAAGGGAATTTTTTCTTTTCGAGGAAAGTTATGTTTTGGCCAACGTATACGAGACAAAAAGACCTTTTATGGTAAGAGATTTCAGAGAGGCCGAATGGAAAAGGGGATTTGAAGATCGGCTCCTGAAGAGCGGGATATTATCGGGTATGGCTATTCCCCTTGTTTCAAAGGGGAATCTCATCGGGACACTCAATATAGGCAGCTTTATTCCGGAGAGATTTAATGAGGATCACCTCTCTCTTGTCCTTGATATAGCTGATCAGGCGGCCATAGCAATGGAAAGCTCAAGGCTCTATGAACGGCAAAAGAGGGAGGTGGAGGTGCTGTCTACGCTTCTCCATGTCGGAGGACTCTTAAGCTCGACCATCAGCCTCGATGGGCTTTTATTGAAGATTTTAGATTCGATCCACAAACTGGTTGATGTCGATATGTCGTCCATCATGCTCCTTGATGAGGGGAAGATATTAAGGATCAGGGCGGCAAGGGGATTAGACCCGAAATACATAAACAGTGAAGGCATAAAACTGGGCGAAGGGATTGCCGGATGGGCGGCCTTGCACGGAAAACCGCTTCTGATCCAGGATCTTGTAAAAAACGGAGGATTTATAAACTATACACCTCACGAGAAGGATATCTACTCGTCTATGTGTATACCTATCTCTGCAAAGGAGCAGGTGATCGGCGTTCTCTCGATAAGCAGAACTTCAAGGGAAAAGAGATTCAGTGAGGATGACCTCAAATTGATGACGATCTTCTCAAGCCAGGCCGCGTCTGCCATAGAGAATGCAAGGCTCTTTGATGAGGTAATAAAGAAGGCGGCAGAACTTAAAGAATCAAGGTTCGATTCGATCAAGGCCCTGGCAGAGGCGCTTGAGACAAAGGATGTATATACGAGGGGTCATTCTGACAGGATGGTTGAGTATGCCACCAGGATTGCAGAAAGACTTGGTCTTTCTGATCAGGAGAAGGAGTTTCTGAGATATGGGGCAATACTGCATGATACAGGCAAGATAGGTATCCCGGATCACATATTAAACAAACCTGGCAGACTTGATAAGGGGGAATTTGAGATGATGAAATCCCACCCTGTTAAAGGCGCCGATATAATAAGAGAGATATCATTTCTGGCGCCGGTGGTGCCCATTGTCCTTCATCATCAGGAGAAATATGACGGCACCGGATATCCGGCGGGTCTCGCAGGCGATGATATACCGATAGGGGCAAGGGTCGTCTCAGTCCTGGATGCCTATGATGCGATGACTTCGGACAGGCCTTACAGACCGGCCCCCGGGCGCGACAGGGCCATTGAAGAACTGAGGAAATATTCGGGGACTCAATTTGATCCAAAGGTGGTATCCCTATTCCTGGATATATTGGAGGAGGAAAGGAATGCAAGAGGAGAGGCAGGAAGAAATATATAAGGAAGGGAGGGTCGTCGGTCTTAAGTTGATCCGGAAGATCCTCGGTATATTTATAGTCCCTGCGGTTATAGTTGTTGGGACGCTTGCATATTTGGCTGCCCAGGACCTTGTCATTGCCACCATACTCGGCCTGGTCGGCATCTCGATCCTTATTGGGATATTACATTTCTCAATCAACATGATGGTTATAAGACCTGGTGTAAAGATCTACAAGGCATCTAAAAAGATCGCTCAGGGTGATTATTCCACAACAATCCAGATTGGTGACAGCGATGAGATGGCAGAGCTGGGCTCGGCGTTCAACCAGATGGTCTCATCCATGAAGGCCCTTGTTGATGCGGAAAAGCTCAGGATCAGACAACTCGGGGTATTGAATGAGGCGGTAATGGAGATATCGACCGAGTTGAGGTTGGATTCGCTTGTCGATAAGCTGGCAAGACATACGCAGAACCTTGGCAGGTCTGAGGCGGCTATTGTCGTTGTTTTTGCAAGGGAGGGACCTGATGTAGAGCATATCAGGACTGCCGGGATCGAATTCTCCCGGCCCATAGCGGATCTTTTTTCCAAGGAGAGGTATTTCGGGAGGTTTTTATTAGACGGCATGTCAAGGAGGATCGAAGGGGAGGATATAGCAGATTTTTCTTTCCACCTTCCTGACCATTATCCGCAGATCAGATCCCTCATCTCTGTGCCTCTTGTGCTTAATAACGTGGTGAGCGGGGGGATATTCTCCATTAATAAGATAGATGGATCTTATACGCAGGAGGACGAGGATCTCCTCCTGACGCTGGCGCTTCATGCTACAACAACAGTTGAAAAGGTGAGGCTTCATGAAGATACGGAGAGGATGGCCATTATAGACGGCCTCACAGGTTTGTATAATCACAGGGAGTTTCAGAGGAGACTGGATGAGGAGGTTAACAGATGCATGAGGTACAACAGGATATTTACCATGCTTATGCTTGATATTGACCATTTCAAATCCTTTAACGATTCATATGGGCATAGGGTAGGGGATGCCGTACTCAAGACTGTAGGCTCTATAATAAGGGCCGAGACAAGGAATGTGGACTATGCGGCAAGATATGGCGGTGAGGAGTTTTCGGTAATACTACCGGAAACAGATAGCGATGGCGGTTACCTGGTGGCAGAGAGGATCAGGACGCGGATCTTTGAACATCAATTTATTACACCCAAAGGTGAAAAGGCCCTTATGACGATCAGCATAGGCGTGGCATCATTTCCTGTTGATGCCAGAAACAGGGAGGATATCCTTGTGACCTCTGATCAAGCCCTCTACTTTGCAAAAGAGTCAGGCAGGAATAATGTTTGCAAGTACAGTCAGACCCTAAAGTCGGCAATAGAGGGGAATAAGGATAAGGTAACAGAACGCCTTCTTGACAGAAAGCTGGAATCTATGAGGGCCCTTGCCTCTGCAGTGGATGCAAAGAGCCCTTATACAAGGGGTCACTCTGATGAGGTGGCAAGATATTCTATGATGATTGCAGTCTCGCTTGGCTTAAATGACAGTGAGAAGGAGAGCCTCAGGATTGCAAGTCTTCTCCATGACATAGGGACTGTTAGCATACCCTCTAATATATTAAATAAGCCAGGCCCCTTAAACCCGGAGGAGACGAAGATAATCCATGCCCACCCTGAACTTGCAGAGATGCTGCTTAAGAGAGCCCCTCAGTTGGAATCTGTGCTGCCTGCAATACTCTATCACCATGAAAGGTATGATGGCGCCGGATATCCGAATGGCCTAAAAGGGGAGGATATACCCTATCTTGCCAGGATATTGTCTGTTGTAGAGGCCTACGACGCAATGATATCTGCAAGGCCATACAAGAAGAAGATGACACATGAAGAGGCACTGGAAGAACTAAGGACAAACGCAGGTAAACAGTTTGACCCGGATATAGTAGGGGCCTTCATCAAGGCCTTATAGCTACTTATTTGGAGCTTCCCCCTCATTGTCGCCTTGCTCAGGAGATTTGTTAAAAATTATAGGTCATGCCGACATTGATCGTATAATCAGGGCTCCTGGAAGTAAGTCCCACGGCAAGACCTGCATCGACTACTATCTTTTTGTCAATCCTATGTGCTATACCTGCAAGAAGGCTAAGAGGATCGCCTGACTTGGCGGGATCTTCCTGTCTGTGTCCGGTCAATTCCCCGACCAGCTTCAGGGTATTCGGAAGCGCCTCATACTCAAAGGCAAGGCTGTAGCTTAGGATATCACGGAATTCCCGGCCAGGCGGGTTTCCTATAAATGTGTATCCCAGATTGAGATGTGCCGTGATAAGCGGGAACTCCTGGGTAGCAACCAACTGAAAGCCTACATCTGCCTCTCCGGTACCAAGGCTGTCTCTGTCGCCTGAAGGAAATTTTATAATCAATTGTCCGGCTATGGATACAGGGGTCGCCTCTCTACCCTTCAAGAACCTGAGTTTTGCCTTCATCGTTACGTCGCCGAGCCCCTCTGTATTATCCTGTGATGCCCTCTTGAAGATAAAAGGGACATTTACTAGAAATTCGAGATTGTTGATTATTCCGGTCGTTAATTCCGCATTTAGTGTATAGGTCTTGCTTGAGTTTGAAAACCTTTCATACTTTAACCCTGTTTCAAGCTTTGTCTGGCCCCTGTCAAGCGGTACTGCTGATTCGGTTGTCAGGAAGGGGCGCAAGACCGCCTGTGCAGGATCAGAAATCAGGAGAAGGGATATAAAGAATGTTACCAGGAATATTAGGAGCAGGCATTTTTTCTGAGACCGCATTTGTCTGTCCTCCTATTTTAAGAATCGGATCAAAAACAATCTCATGCATTCTACTTTTCCATCCCCTTTTTGTCAAGGGATTTATGATAAATTTCTCCAGGACTACAAAGTCCTTGATCTCTTTAAAGATTTTCTTTATGCTTACCATTATTGCGAGCAGCATGGGTATTTTCTGATGAAGAATTATTATAGAGTAACATCCCAAAGATTGATGGCTATGGTCATTGTTGCCTTTACTGCTATTCTTAGCCTACTGATAATTGGGGATACGCAGATCCGTTACATGGTCAGAGGCATGAGGATGCATCCGTGGCTTGAAATTATGCAGTGGATAAGTTTCTCCGGTAAAGGAATATTCTTGTTTTTGATTCTTTTTTTGGTTTTCATCTTTGGACTTGTCAAGCAAAGAGAGCAAGAGAGGAAGGCTTCCAGATATGGGATTTATGCATTGATACTTAGCGGCGTCCTGATACAGACCATTAAACATTTCATCGGCAGGCCCAGGCCGCGCATTGTCGACGCAGGGGAATTCCATTTGGGTCCCTCCCTGGCTTCGGGCTATGATTCCTTTCCATCGGCCCACGCAGGCTCTTCATTTGCCGTAGCCTATGTCCTGGCACGGTTCTATCCTGAAGGGAAGGTCTTTTTTTACGGATTTGCAGCGCTGGTAGCTTTCTCCAGGCTCTTTGTCGATGCCCATTTTGCCTCGGATATTTTTGTTGGATCGGGACTGGGGATAATCACAGGGAAGGCGATATTCCTTTTGGATGAGGCCATTAGTGAAAAGGAGATTCGCTTCAAGCGTTTTGTAATTGATCGATTCTTATACCGATGGAGGGGATAAAAATCCTTCTCAAAAAAGCTACAGATTTTTTTTCACGCTATGGGCTCATCGTCCTGCTCCTTTTGTATACTGCATTTCTCTTTTATTTTCAGTTGGGATCGATTTATCTATTTGACGTGGACGAGGCAGTCTTCTCGGAGGCGACCAGAGAGATGTTGGAGACCGGGGATTGGATCACCCCTCATTACAATTATTCAAATAGATATGATAAGCCCATCCTCTTTTATTGGCTGATGGCCATAGCCTATAAGCTCTTCGGTGTTAATGAGTTTGCTGCACGTTTTTGGTCAGCGGCTCTGGGTTTGGGGCTTGTGCTGATAACCTATCTCTTCATCCGATCTGTCCTTGGCCACCGTACAGGCATTCTGTCCGCCTTCATATTAGCCAGTTGCCTTGAGATTATTGGGCTGGCACATTCTGCCATTACTGATATGTCCCTGACCTTTTTTATTACTCTCGCCCTTTTCTGTTTTTTTCAGGCCTACCGTCTACCCTCTGTTCCCATAAGAAAACTCTGGTACTGGGGCTGCTTTGCCGGAATGGCGCTTGCAGTACTGACCAAAGGGCTTGTGGGGATCGTCCTCCCCGTCTTGATAATCTTTCTCTTTCTTTTCCTGATGGGCCGGCTTGGGGAAATCCGTAAAGAGCCTGGACTTGTTTCGGGGATCCTCCTGTTTTTTGCCCTGTCAGTTCCCTGGTACCTCCTGGAGTTTTCGATCAATGGCCGGGAATTTTTTGAGGCATTTTTTGTTAAGCATCACTTCAGGAGATATACCGATGTTGTCTCCGGACATAGAGGCCCTTTCTATTATTTTCTCCTCGTCATCCTTCTCGGATTCTTCCCCTGGAGTACCTTTCTTCCGGCGTCCCTTCTGAAGGCAATCCCTTCGGATCTCAGGCTGCTTCGAAAAGCATCGCGTGATAGCCATATCCGTTCTTTCGCTATGATCTGGTTTTTGGTAATTCTGATCTTTTTTTCCTTTTCACAGACCAAGCTGCCAAACTATGTGGCTACCTTTTTCCCAGCTATGGCCATCCTGGTGGGTGTCTGGTGGGAGGAAAAAAAAGCCACAGATCGATCCATGAAGATATCATACCTGTTTATGATCTTCCTGATTCTGGTCATAGCTGCGACGTTTCTACTCATGCCCTTTTTAATTGGCAGGGCCAGGTCCATTTTTCCATCAATTCCTTATCTTACAGCAACATTGGATCTTGGTATATGGCCCTGGATCATTGCTCTCCTGCTTTTGATCGGAGCCGCAGCTTTTATCCTAGCCATGAAATCCGCCCGGAAAGGTGCCGCTTTTGGCATCCTCGTTACCTCCATGGGATTATTCGTAACTACGTTATTGGCCGGGGTGGCGCCTGTTATCAGCGATGCCATTCAAGGCCCTTTCCATGACTATGCCCGGGCCGCCACAACTAGACTTGCTGCCCACGAGAAATTGATCGTATATGGATTCAATAAACCCAGTGTTATTTTTTACGCCAGGAGGCCGGCCATTATCTTTATCCGGCATAATCCTGAATCTTTTCAGAACCTAATGGATCTTCTTATCGCCAAGGAAAGATGCTATATTATAACTAAGAACTCCCTTATTCCTGAATTGAGGGGGAACCCGAATTTTTTTATTCTGGAGCAGCGCGCTGGTATTGTTCTGGCCTCAAATCAACCTATCTCGGCAATGCAAGGAATGTTATCTTTAAATCAGGAAGTCGCTGTCATCAAGACATCAGGCAGGTTCAATGAGTAGCATCAATCTTCAACCCACCATTTCCGTTGTGGTTCCCTTATATAATGAGGAAGAAAACCTGCGGGCTTTGACCCAGATAATTATTAAAGCCCTCTCCAGTCTTGGGGAGCCTTTTGAGATCCTCTATGTGGATGATGGAAGCACTGATGGAAGCGATAAGTTGTTGCTGGAGCTTTGCGCGCTCTATTCTATGGTGAGGGCTATCAGATTTCGGCGGAACTTCGGCCAGACGGCGGCAATGTCGGCTGGGTTTGACCACGCACGAGGTTCGATCGTAATTGTCATGGATGGGGATCTTCAAAATGATCCCGGTGATGTCCCGAAACTGCTGGCGAAGTTAAGGGAGGGCTATGATATCGTGAGTGGATGGCGTCAGGGGAGGCAGGATAAATATTTAATTAAGGTGCTTCCTTCCAAAATTGCCAACTGGATCATCGGAAAAATGACCGGCGTAAAGCTGCATGATTATGGCTGTTCCCTGAAGGCCTATAGGGCGGAGATTATTAAGAACATCCGATTGTACGGAGAATTGCATCGATTTATCCCGGTCCTGGCCAGCATTTATGGGGCTGAAATCACAGAGATCCCGGTTGCGCATTATCCTCGCCGGCATGGTAAAAGCAAGTATACCATTTCAAAGACGTTTAGGGTCCTGGTAGACTTGATCCTGGTGATTTTTTTAAGAACGTTTGCACAGAGACCTTTTCATGTATTTGGATGGTTTGGTCTCATCCTATTTCTGACCGGCTTTTCCATCGACGGCTATCTGGCCTTCCAGAAACTCCTGTGGGG
Source organism: uncultured Nitrospirota bacterium (assembly GCA_964481895.1). Lineage (GTDB taxonomy): Bacteria > Nitrospirota > Nitrospiria > JACRHA01 > JACRHA01 > JACRHA01. The sequence goes on from CAYZUL010000001.1 coordinate 81,449, forward strand.
AGTTCAGCTTTCCAATCGTCCTCTCCTTTTATTCGGAACCTTGTTAATCCTTTTCGGTCTGCAGATCTTCAGTCTTGGCATATTGGCTGAGATCCAGATCCGCACCTACCACGAGTCTCAGGGGAAACCTATCTATGCTATTAAGGAGATCATTAATTAGAGGCCTAAGGAATAGAAAGTGGATCTGGCTTCTGTTAAAGACTTGTACCAGTATTATCCTCTTTTTTTTTATATTCTCCAGAGTGGATGCTGATCAACTCCTTGGAACCCTTCGGAAAGCTGATCCCCGTTATCTTTTAACCGCCCTTGGACTCTACCTCCTTGTTCAGGTTTTCTGCGCCTATCGATGGAAACTCCTGGCACAGCCTCTTGGGTTTAATGGTAGTCTTAAGAGATTTGTTTACTATTATTATGCAGGGATGTTTTTTAACATGTTTCTACCTACATCGATTGGCGGCGACATCAGCCGGTGCTACTATCTTGCCCAGGGGGAGGCCGGTTGGAAAAGGTCGCTGGTCTCGGTATTGGCCGATCGTGGGGTAGGATTCCTGGCCCTGATCTTTATATTAGCGACTGCGATGTTTCAATCGAGCGGGATGCTCTTCCCGGATCAGCTCCGGATGGCAATCAAAGGTTTGGCTTTTTTTTTGGTCCTGGGGTTGATTATTCCATTTTTTTTAAAAGGGTTCTTCACTCGTTTGAAGCAGCCCTTCTCTTTCCCCCTGATCTATTGGCAGAGACCTGCTCTGTTATTCTTAGCGCTACTTTTATCTATCCTTTCCCAACTCGTTGTGATAGGGGCGCATATGCTGATTGGTCTCTCCCTGGGTCTTAAGATTCCCTGGGGTTTTTATTTTATCTTCTATCCGCTGGCCGCTGCTGCCGGCATGTTGCCGGTGAGCCTGAACGGTCTGGGGCTTCGAGAGGGAACATATATGCTACTCTTATCCAAAGTCGAGATCCCCTGGGAAGGTGGCATGGCCTTTGCTGTGAGTTGGTTGCTGGTTCTGCTTTCAGCAAGCCTCATAGGCGGGCTGATCTGGATCAGTAAACCGCTCTATCGGACACAGGAAGGGTTCTAATCAGACAGGATAGACGGATCAAAAAAGGCCCTAAACCTCATACCATCAAGGGAAGGCCTTTCTATCCCCTTGTGCTGGATAAGCACCTTAAACGTCCTTCCCATGTCATTCGGCAGAATCAACCTCTTCATGGCCTCAAATTCCTCTTTGGGTGCAGATTCCATTTCCTGGGCTATGCCTAATCCCATAAGAAAGCTCATCTGATCGGTAAATCCTGTGACCTCAAGTCCAACATCTTTTCCTGATAGAGAGAGACTGGTAAAATCTATATGGGTAGTGATGTCCTGCTCACCTATCCTGATAAATGGATCAGCTCCAAGTGTATGTTTATAATAACAGAGGAGTGTACCAAGCCTTCTTGATGGAGAGAAGAGGTCATTCGAATGATGCCCATAGTCTATTGTTATAATAAATCCCTTGTCCAGTATTTTTCCCAGCCTTGAAATCATCCTGACAGCCTCAAGGTTAATCTCGGCAATTGAGCCTTCTTTCAGGCCGATTCTGATCCTTTCAAGGTAACTATTTAAGTCTTCAGTGGAGGGTATGTCTGCGGTCTCTATAAACCTTCCGTCTTTATGGGTTACAAATAGCTCGGACAGCCTTCCATTGACTATGGCTGCCCTATGAACGGGAAGGGCATCAAAGAATTCATTTGACAAGATAGAACCGACGAGGCTTCCTGAAAGTTCACTAAGATCCTGGATCCAGTAAACCTTTCTTTCAGACCCTTCTGTAAATTTAGAGAGGAACCTCTCCTGTTGATCCCTGAGAACAGCGCTCTTATCAAGGATGATATAATTTATCTTTTTAAAGAGGTCCGGATAGTTCTTTGAGATACAGTCTAATATATCCTGTGCCAGGATTCCTTTCCCCCCGCCAATTTCAAGGACGTCGAACCTATCTCCGCCTAATATATGGGCCATCTGATGGAGCTGTTTTGCGATAAGCCTGCCAAAGACAGGATGGATATCCGGACTGGTATAGTAGTCTCCGCCTGTGCCGATTATATGCTTCCCGGATTCATAATATCCGAGCCCAGGATGGTATAGGCATTCTTCCATAAATTCGGCAAACGTAATCCTTCCCTTCTCATTTATCCTTCGGATTATCTTTTCCGCAAGTCCCTTTTCCCCTGGATACAGTTTTAGTCTCCTTTATCTCATCTTTAGAAGTAACTACTCAGGTGTTTAGGCTGAAGACCGAAGGCTATTCAGCCTTCAGTCTATCTACCTGAGTATTTACAATAATACTACTGGATTGCAAGTGTTAGCTGTTTGCTGCTTTCAGCCCCTGTCTGATCAGAAATCGTGATACGGACCGTATGTGTCCCGGAAGGGAATTTTGCCTGTGTGATCCTGATTCCTTCATTTGTGGCATAGGGCCTGATCCGGTCAGTTATATCTATGGGGATAAACTTTACATAGACAACCTTCAGGGTCTTCAGGTCTATTTCGACTTTATTCTGCGATACAAAGCGGATCTCAACTTCTACAGGGGCAGACTGGGTCTTTCCCTCTTCCGGTTTTACCAGTTCGATAATCGGCCCTTTTTGATCTCCCTTTAGAGGCGCAGAGATCTCAGGCAGATCCTGGGGTATACCAGGGAAGGGTCTCTCTAATGAGGGCTGAAAGAAGTCAGGTTGCCCCGCCTCTTCCTCAGTAATCAGCTCAACTACCTTCTTTCCTTCTTTTAAACCGAGGGAAAGTAAGGTAGAGGGAATGGCAATAACCCCGATAAGCAAGCTCAATGTAAGGACCATACTCTTTCTATTCATTTTTTGCCTCCTTGGGTCTTAAGTAGGGGATTATAGTTACCTGATATCATACTTTGTTATAGTGGTCAAGGCCGTCTTAATTTGACAAACAGGGCCTCTCTATGATAAACAAATCAACGTATATACTAAATTATATTAACATTACCGGGAATAATATGGAGGTAGGCAGATGAAATGTTATACAACAATTATATATATCTCTATGATATTGTTAAGTGTAATGGTGGGATGTGCAGGGACAAGAAAAGGACCGACTCCTATCCAGGAGCTTAAGGCCCCTGTCTGGGTAATTAAGGGGAGCGGTGCCTTTGCAGGCGAAAAGGAGAAGGCCTTTTATGGAATAGGTTCTGCATCGGGAATAAGGAACCCTTCGTTACTGAGAACTACTGCAGATAACCGGGCAAGAAATGAGATGGCCAAGGTATTCGAGACCTATACAGCATCCTTAATGAAGGACTATGCAGCGTCAACAACTGCGGGTGATTTCAGCAAGACAAGCGAGGAGCAGCATATTGAGCAGGCGATCAAGACTGTAGTTGCAACAACCTTAAATGGGGTAGAGATAATTGATCACTGGCAAAACCCGGAGAATATGGACCTCTACTCACTTGCAAAGCTTAATCTTGATTCTTTCAAGGAAAACATGGACAAGATGAAGGAGCTAAATGCCAAGGTGAGAGACTATGTAAGGGGGAATGCGGAAAGACTACATGAGCAGTTGGAGAAGGAAGAGGGAAAGATGAGGGAGAGGGAAGGAAGATAACAGGGTCTTGAAGACTTTCTGGCCTGCCGGCAAGGTAAAAGGCGGTACCTTATAATGTCTGGGTTATTTAATATTCTTTTATTTATTTGCCTTTTATTGTTGCCTGTTCGAAATGTATCGGGCGCTGATTTTTTACCCCGGGAGATATACCAGAAGTTCTCTCCTGCGGTATTACTGATTGTTGCTACGAAAGGTGGAGGGGGGGGATCGGCAGGAACAGGATCCATTATCAGTAAAGATGGACTCGTTATAACAAATGCGCACGTTATCTTCGATAAGAAGGCAAATAAGGTATTTCCTCAGATCAATGTCTTTTTCAAGCCGGACCGGGTTACAGGGGATTCAAGGAATGATCTTTCAAGGAGATCTTCTGTCAAGGTTCTTGCCCTCTCAAACCAATTAGACCTGGCTTTACTCAGGATCGAAGATCCTCCTAATGGCCTTCCCGTAATAGAATTTGCTAATCCTGATGAGATAGATATTGGTGAGCCCATGGTTGCCATAGGGCATCCGGAGCAGGGAGGGCTTTGGACATTGACTACCGGTGTAATAAGCGCAAATATTTCTGATTTTCAGGGTATCCAGGGTAAGGATGTCTTTCAGACCGAGACCAGCGTAAATAGGGGAAATTCGGGAGGGCCGCTTCTTGACAGGCGCGGGTATATGGCTGGGATAAATTCCAACATAGCAAGGGTTGGCGAGGGAGGAATGGCTATAACAGGGGTAAATTTTGCCCTGAAATCGGGTGTAGCTAAGAAGTGGCTTGCCGGCGAAGGATATCATGTCGAATATGGCCCCTTGTCCATGCAGACAACAAAGGGGGATAAGGTAGAGATCCAGAAAGATGAGCCAAAGACCGGAGGGAGGGGTAACGGGCCGGGAGATAAGAAGGCCAGGCACCAGGACAAGATACCTGATACCGGAGATCCGACTGTGAAGTCCGGTAGACAAAAAGAGGAGATACTTACCGAGAAAAGACCCTATGATATGGATAAACTAATCAGGTCGGTTGAGGAGGAGATGGAGGACCTTATGGATGAGATGAGGGGGAAGATCAGGGGAATCCCGCGAAAATAATGCTGGATTTTAACAAAAAAATGATGTATAAAATGGGATAATTTTTTATGTTCATTCAGTCATATTGATATTGCCATCGAATCATTAGTTAAGGGTGCGGATATTCAAATTAAAAGGAGATATGGATGTCAAGGGTTATAAAGAAAAGAAGAAAGAAGATGAGGAAACACAAGTATAAAAAGCTACTTAAAAAGACCAGACATAAGAGGAAAAAGAGTTAAGGGAGGTGAGAGCTATATGCCTACTGGGAAGACGGTAAGGATCAAGGTAAAGACTGCGAGTGCGGTATATGAAGGTGATATCCTGATTCCTGCAATGAGAAAGAGGGTGTCCGATGTGTTAAATGACGAGGAGAGGCAGTTTATCAACCTTACAGACGTTGTAATTAAGGGGAAAGCTGGGGAGATACAAAAGGCCTCTTTTGTATCTATTAATAAGGTCTTAATAGAGGCGATTTATGAAGAGGACGGCTAAAGCTAAAGGGCCCCCTTCTTTATCTCTATCCTTGCATTCCTTCTGAGTGCTTCTGTGTAGGCCATAAGAGCCCTCATACGTTTTTGTAAGATATGCTGCTCAGTCCTCTCCTCTCTGGCAGGGGCAGCCCCCGGACCCGCCAGAGAGCCCTCTTTTAGAATAGCTGCAACATCCTTTAGATCGCCTTCCGTAAGAACAGTAGATTCTCTGACTATATTCTTTGCCTTTTCAATCAAGATATTTTCAATCTGCATCTTCTCAAAGGTCTCTGGTGTGAGGTGATTTGCAGCCAGGACCCTTCTATATAATTCCAGATCGAATCTTCCATCCTTCTGAAAGGCGAGGATCGATGTCACAAGGTCTGTCAGTTCTTCCCTGCCCACTGTTAATGACATCCTCTGCGCATCTTTAAGCCAGAGGCGCTGATCAATCAGGTTATCTATGACAAGCTTCTTTATTGTGTCCTCGCTTATATCCTTTATATTCTCTTTAAAGATCTCCTTGTATGCCTTATATGTTGACTGGTAGGTCCTTTCATATTCCATCATAGGGATTATCTCATCATCCACCTTTGCTGCATAGACATCCGGATTTCCCTGATTTTTAAAGCCCCACCACCCCATGGAAATGATAAAGGCAGCAGCGATAAGCCCCATGATAGTCCTGAAAAACCAAGGGTTCTCAATAGCGCCCTTTCTTATTACCTTAAGCATCTTAAATCCTCATTTCTAAAATTGTAAAATCTTGTCTTTTTTTGAAATTATAGCAGAGGGGTTTGTCCGATGCAATATGAAGAATTCTGGTGTTTATCTTGAAGTTGCCGGCCTCTTGACGTAATATCGTAAGAATGGATGACCCTATGGATAAAGAACAACTTTCCTTAAAGGCCAGGGTTGATCTCGAATGGGATAAGATCCTTGATTTCCTTGCCTCTCAGGCAATTTCTCTACCTGGTTCCAGCTTATGCAAGAATCTCAGGCTATTCTCCAAGATTGATGATATAGAGCTTAAGCTTGAGGAGACGAGCGAGATGGCGGGCCTCCTCGCAGAGGGAGGGGATCTTCCTCTTTCACCATTCCCTGATCTTGTGTCAGTCCTCAATTCAGCTGAAAAAGGGGGGATCCTTGAACCAGGAGACCTAATGGGGATAGCAGGATTTTTGGGAATGACATCAGATGTCAAGCGATATATATGCAGGCATGAGACGGTTCCGGTGCTTCACGGCATTGTATCCGGAATTGAAGAGCTAAGGGAGATAAAAAAGGAGATAGATGGAGCTGTAGATAGCGGCGGGAATATAAAGGAGGATGCCACGCCGGGACTTAAACTTCTGATGCGGAAGACCCAGGAGTTTAAGATGCGGACAAGGGAGAGGCTGAAAGGAATGATTCATTCGCCTGAATATGCCGAAATACTCCAGGAGCCATTCTTTGCAGAGCGTGAGAACAGATATGTCATCCCTGTCAAGGTGGAGTTTAAGTCCAGGGTAGAAGGGATTATCCATGACCTTTCCGCTAGTGGTGCAACGGTCTTTATTGAACCTAAGGAGCTTGTTGAGATGAATAACAAGCTCAAGATGCTTGAGCTTGAGGTGGAGGATGAGATAAGGAATATATTACAATCCCTTTCAAGTATGGTGTCTTCAAGTCATCAGATAATCCGCAACAACCTGATGGTTATGGCGGAAATCGACTGTATCTATGCAAGGGCGAGGCTCAGCCGGATACTGGGAGGAAGGAGTGTAAAGCTGAACAACAAGGGGATCATCAACATAAAGGGGGCACGCCATCCCCTAATGGTCCTTACCGGGAAGGAGGCAGTGCCAAACGACATCTTAATCCCTGAGGACACAAAGATCCTTATAATATCCGGCCCAAACTCCGGCGGAAAGACCGTTTTGCTGAAGGCATTAGGGCTGTTTGCAATGATGGTTAGGGGTGGGCTTCACCTCCCATGCGGCGAAGGCTCTGAGATGGCTCTTTTTCAGGAGATCTATACTGATGTAGGTGACGATCAGGATATAAGGATGGGTTTGTCAAGCTTCTCGGCCCATATCAGTACCATATCCTGTATATTCAGATATGGAACACCCGGCTCATTGATCCTTGTTGATGAAATTGCTATATCGACTGATCCCTCCGAAGGGGCTGCATTTGCGGAAGCCGTTCTTTTAACAATGCGGGAGAGGGGCTTCAAGGTGATTGTGACTACACATTATAACTCGCTGAAGACCCTGGGTCACTCTGGACAAGGATTTTGTAATGCCTCCTTTGATCTGGATCTAAAGACCCTATCTCCAACATATAGCCTGGTTTATGGCATACCGGGGAGATCTTTTGCCATTGATATTGCAGGAAGGTTCGGTATAGAGAGGGGGATAATTGAACTTGCATTGGAGAGGTTGGGGAGAAATGATCTTTCCCTGGACCTGCTCTTGTCAGAGTTAAATGAAAAGAAGAGGAGCTATGAAGAGGATTCAAAGAGGGCAAAAGAACTAAGGCTTGAGGCGGAGCGTCTTATTGAAGAACAAAGGGAGATAACCAGCCGACTGAAGGAGTCTGAAAAGGATATCAGGAAGAAGATGAGGGCAGAAACCAACCGTGAAATCTCAAAGGCAAGACAGGAGATTTCCGGGATTATTGAGGGGTTAATGAAGGACAGGGTGCAAGAGAGGGCTGATAGCGCAAAAAAACTCTTGTCTGAGATAGAAACCGGAATCAGTGATCATATTACCTGCAGCGGGGACTATATACCTTTAAAGGATCTTAAGGCGGGAGACCATGTCGAGATAAAGGGCCTGGGTATCGAGGGTGTTCTGCTTGATGATCATCAAGAAAAGAGGACGATCAGGGTCAAGGTCCATGATTCGGAGATAAAGGTCAATCCGGCCTTGATACAGGGTCTTAAGCAGCCTGCCGGGCAGCGAATAAAGGCTGAGTCCATAGTCAGAGAGAGAAGGCCCCCGGTTCCGGCAGAGGCATCAGCCTTAGATCTCAGGGGGAAGATGGGAGAGGAGTCTATAGTTGAGATCGACAGATTCCTGGATAACGCAATTCTTAGCGGCATAAAGGAGGTTAGCCTGATTCATGGTCATGGAACAGGGAGGCTTAAAAAGAGGATAAGGGAGTATCTTAAGGAGTCACCATATGTCTTGAACTATCGCCCCGGTGATATACATGAGGGGGGTGATGGGGTGACTATGGTAGAGTTGCAATAATAGCAGAAAGAGGGTGGCAGGCATGAAGATCTTTATCACTGGAGCAACAGGTTTTATAGGGGGAGAGATAGTTTTGGGCCTCCTTGAAAGGGGTTACCAGATAAGGGCCCTTGCAAGAAACCTTGACAGGGCAAAGGATCTGCTGCCGTCAGGTGTAGAACTTGTTAAGGGTGATATAACCAGGCCCGAAGGGCTATTTGATGCTGTATCGGGTTGTGATGCGGTAATACACCTGGTAGGAATAATCTTTGAAAAGGGTAAGAACATGTTTGACGATGTCCATCATAAGGGGACTGTAAACATAGTGACTGCAGCCAAGCAGGCCAAGGTAAAGAGGTTCCTCCATATGTCTGCGCTCGGCTCACGGCCTGATGCGGTAAGCAACTATCACAGGACAAAATACAGGGGCGAGCAATGCGTAGTAAAGAGCGGACTTAATTATACTATCTTTCGGCCATCCTTGGTATTTGGGCAAAAGGACAGGTCGATAAATCTCTTTATTAAGATGATAAAGCTTATGCCTATATTCCCTGTTATAGGGTCAGGAGGTGGGAGGACACAGCCTGTCTTTGTGTCTGATGTAGCAAGGGCCTTTGTGGCGTCTGTTGAGGATCAGAATACATTCTCGAAGACCTACGATATTGGCGGACCAAATACAATGACATATGATGAGCTGTTTGATCTTATTATGGAGGTAATAGGCAAAAGAAGAAAGAAACTCTATATCCCTCTATGGCTCATGCGTCCATTGGCTGCCATATATGAACTGCTCCGGATCCCGGTAATATCGCAGGATCAGCTCATAATGCTGGAAGAGGATAATACATGTGATAATAGCCTGGCGGCAAAGGATCTTGTGATCAGGTTTCAGGGTCTGAAGGAATACCTAAAGGGGTTAAAGAAGTACTAGGTCTAATGTCAACCGTTCCTCGGTTTTTATACAATCTTCTCCAGGATCTGGAAAAAAGATTTAAGTTGTGGCAAAATAGATTGCTGGAAGAATGTAGGTTTCTCTGCTGGAGAAGACCGGTTTTTGTAAGAACGGAAAACACAGCAGTGCCTAGCAGAGTTTAATTGGTATTTAAGGAGGGAGTATGTCCATAGAGTTACCTTCAAGGGATGATGTCAGAAATTTTTATACCAGGGCCGCCAGGAGGCCTGACAGCTCTCTCTGTTGTCCGACAGCCTATAGCAAGGAGGATATAGAACATATACCTGAGCGGGTATTCGAGGTCTCATACGGTTGCGGGTCGCCTGTAACAAAAGGGGGCCTGATGCCTGGTGAGACTGTTGTGGATCTCGGATCAGGAGGGGGAATAGACTGCTTTATTGCCGCCAGGATGGTAGGACCCAAGGGCAAGGTCATCGGCATAGATATGACCGATGAGATGCTGGCGAGGGCAAGAATGGGTGTTGCTGAGGTTTCAGACAGACTCGGATACGATATAGTTGAATTTAAAAAGGGTCTCCTTGAGGAGATACCCCTTAAAAATAATGTGGCTGATATAGTTTCCTCTAACTGTGTTATTAATCTCTCGACAGATAAAAAGAGGGTATTTGAAGAGATCTTTAGGATTCTTAAACATGGGGGAAGGTTTGTGATCTCCGATATAGTCTCAGGCCTTGATGTACCGCATGAGATGAAGACCGATAAAAAGCTTTGGGGGGAGTGTATTTCCGGTGCCATAAGGGAGGATGAGCTATTTAAGGTTTGTAAAGAGAGCGGGTTTTATGGACTTGAAATACTTGACAGGTATCGATATAGAGAGATTGAAGGTATAGAATTCTTTTCCGTAACCGTAAGGGGTTATAAGTTCAATAAGGGGAAGGATTGTGTCTATGAAGGCCAGCATGTCATATATCAGGGGCCATTCTTGTCCGCCACAGACGATGAAGGTCATGTATTTTATCGCGGAGTCCCTGCTGAGGTCTGTACTGATACGGCAAAAAGGCTGCTTAATGCCCCATATACAGGCAAGTTTATCCTGATTGATCCCATGAATGGAGATGCAGGACGTTGCGCCCCGGGATGCTGCTAAAAGGCCTCTGCCGCCCCCTTTTCTTTATCCTTATACTGCAAGTATCAGGGTGTACGAGTGGAGATGGAGGATGGACCAGGGTATATGAAAATGTAGTCACTGTATCCCTCTATTCTATATTCTTTATTGACAGCAAAAATGGATGGATCAGCGGAAAGGATGGGTATCTTATTCATACTAGTGATGGTGGATCCACGTGGGAGAATCAGGAAAGCGGCGTTCAGAAAAACCTGAGGTCTATATACTTTACTGAAATGGATATTGGATGGGCTGTGGGCGATGACGGGATTATAATCCATACAGTCGATGGCGGTAAGCATTGGGGGAAACAGGAATCAAAGAATTCAGAGCCGCTCTATACAGTCTATTTTGTTGATCGAAAGACAGGCTGGGCGGCAGGTGCCTTTGGCGCAATGCTGCACACAGAGGACGGCGGTACTAACTGGTCTTTGCAGGATACAGGAACCAGCTCACTATTTCGTGATATGCGCTTTTTAGACAGCAAGAGGGGTTGGATAGTCGGGGAGAAAGGGTCTATCCTTTATACCGAGGATGGGGGCATAAAATGGACCCGCCAGGAAAGTAAGGTGGGAAGCCACCTTGAGGGGATATTTTTTATAGATGATAAACATGGTTGGGTTGCGGGCAGGGAAGGCACAGTACTGGAAACCAAAGACAGGGGGGCCAGATGGGACCGTCTTGATACCGGGACAGATAGCTGGCTTTTTGATGTCTTTTTTGTGGATAGCAGAAGGGGGTGGATAAGTGCCCCCTTTGGTGTGCTCCTTCATACCGAGGATGGAGGCAAGAGCTGGACAAGACAGAAGACAGGCACGATAAACTATCTATACAAAATATTCTTTACAGGCCATGATGATGGGTGGGTTGTTGGCTCCTTCGGGCTGATACTTCATACCAGTACGGGTGGAAAGGGGAAGATTGATGGTTAACAACGGAAGGATTCAATTCAGCGACGGAAGACTTATTGTCCCAAATGAGCCGGTAATACCGTATATCGAAGGGGACGGGACAGGGCCTGACATATGGAGGGCATCTGTCAGGGTATTTGATGCCTCTGTGGAGATTGCATATGGCGGGAGGCGCAGAGTAAGGTGGCTTGAGGTCTTTGCGGGGGAGAAGGCATATAACCTTTGCGGGATCTGGCTTCCATTGGAGACGCTTGCCGCAATCAAAGACCATATCGTTGCCATCAAAGGACCACTGACAACCCCTGTTGGAGGCGGCATAAGGAGCCTGAACGTTACATTGAGGCAGGAACTCGACCTCTACGCATGTGTAAGACCGATCAGATATTTTAAAGGGACCCCCTCGCCTGTTAAGGAGCCTGAGAAGGTGAATATGGTGATATTCAGGGAGAACACAGAGGATCTCTATGCCGGCATAGAATGGCCGCAGGGGAGTCCCGAGGCCAGGAAGGTGATAGAGTTTGTAATGAAGGAGACAGGAAAGGAGATAAGGTCTGATTCAGGGATAGGTATCAAGCCGATCAGCATTACCGGGACAAAGAGGCTGGTCAGGATGGCCATCTTACATGCGATAAAGAATGGGCTTGGCAGTGTGACCCTTGTCCATAAAGGGAACATTATGAAATATACAGAGGGTGCCTTCAGGGACTGGGGGTATGAGGTTGCGAGGGATGAATTTCCCCTGGAGACCATAAGGGAGGATGAGCTTGGGAAGATGCCTGAGAAGGATAGGCCAAAAGGGAGGATTGTTATAAAGGACAGGATGGCTGATGCCATGTTCCAGCAGGTTCTTCTAAGGCCTGAAGAATATCAGGTCATAGCAACGCCAAATTTAAATGGCGATTATCTTTCTGATGCCTGCGCTGCGCAGGTTGGAGGCCTCGGGATGGCGCCCGGCGCCAATATCGGCAAACCTCATGCTGTTTTTGAGGCGACCCATGGAACGGCTCCCAGATATGCGGGTCAGGACAAGGTAAACCCCGGCTCATTGATCCTCTCCGGTTCTATGATGTTTGAATATATGGGGTGGGATGAGGCCTCTTCAATCATCCAGGGCGCCCTGGAGAAGACCATATCAGAGAAGAGGGTTACCTATGACCTTGCAAGGCAGATGGAGGGTGGAACGCTGTTACGGTGCTCAGAATTTGCTGATGCGATAATAAAGAATATGGAGGGTCTTAATGAAAAGAAATAAGGTAACGGTAATAGGTGCGGGTAATGTCGGGGGTACTACAGTCCAGAGGCTGGCCGAGAAAGAACTGGGGGATGTCGTTCTGCTTGATGTAAGCGGTGATTTGGCCCGTGGCAAGGCACTGGATGTACTTGAGTCTGCCCTGATCTGCGGATACGACACAAAGGTTATAGGCACGGATGATTATAGCGACACAAAGGGGTCTGATCTGATAATAGTGACTGCGGGGATTGCGAGGAGGCCAGGTATGAGCAGAGACGATCTTTTAAAGACAAATGCAGGGATAATAAAAGATGTGGTCAAATCAGCCGCAAGCGCATCTCCTGACGCAATAATCATAGTAGTGACAAACCCCCTTGATGTAATGACTTACGTTGCATACAGGGTATCCGGGTTTGGGAGGGAGAGGGTGATCGGCATGGCCGGCCTCCTCGATTCTGCAAGGCTTGCTACTTTTATTTCCATGGAGCTAGGTGTGTCAATAAGGGACATCAGCGCCATGGTCTTGGGAGGGCACGGTGACAGTATGGTCCCATCCACCAGATATACAACCGTTGCAGGCATACCTGTCTCGGAGTTGCTGCCCGGAGAGAGGCTTGATGCAATCATAAAAAGAACCAGAGAGGGGGGTGCTGAGATTGTGAATCTCCTTAAGGCAGGGTCGGCATATTATGCCCCCTCTGCTGCTGCCGCTGATATGGCGGAGACGATTATAAAGGACAAGAAAAAGATCATCCCCTGTTCAGTCTTGAGTAGTGGCGAATACGGCATAAATGGGATCTTTGTTGGTCTGCCGGCCAGGTTGGGTTTGAAAGGGGTGGAAGAGATCATAGAAATAGACCTGACGCCTGATGAGTCTTCTGCCCTTAGGCGATCGAGCAACGCGGTATCGGAATTGTGCAGAATAGTTGATGGTATGATTTAGTTGAAAGATAGAGTATTATCGAAAAAAATAGAGAAAACTTATAATATATTGAGAAAAGATCCTATAAGCGGAGCGAATTTTGCAGTAATTATGACGTAATGGTAATAAATAAGGATTGAACTTTAGTTGTCTATCGAGTAATTTTTTAAGTCTCGATGTCTATTTGGATTGGCAAGATTATCATAAGAATTTAGGTATAATGAGAGATAGCAGGTTTATAAAGGAGGTGAGGAGTTAAGCCTGGAGAAAGATTTAGTATGATCTCAGTACTATCTACCCTATACCATTGGTGCCATAAACAGATTACTTGAATAAATAATTATTGAATAGGAGGATCTTGAATGAAAAAGTTTTTTTATCTGTTAACGGTAGTATCAATCCTGATGATTTCAACAGGTCTTGTCCTCGCAGGGGATGTCGTAGCCAAGGTAAAGGCGAATGGCACAGTAAAGATAAAAGAGGGCAAGAAGAAAGAGGATGAGATGAGGGCAAAGAACAGTGTTGTGATTGGGGCAGACGGGGCCCTGGCAAATGCAGTAATTAAGATAACAGGCGCAAAGGGTGTAAAAGCAGGGACTGTTACGGTTGATCAGAAGGACAGGATCTTTGTACCTCATGTGATTACGATTGCACCTGGAACTACTGTTAATTTTACTACAGAGGATGAACTGGATCATACAACATATGCAACAGATGAGACAAATGCCGTTGCAAATATAAAGGAGCCCCTAAAGTTCCATATGCCTGGTGACAAGGCTTCTCACAAGTTTGAGAAGGCAGGGATAGCCGACCTTAGGTGCAAGGATCACAAGAGGATGCAGCTCTGGGTAATAGTCACCGATGAGTATGCAGGTGTGACGGACAAGACTGGCGTAGCCACCATAAAGGGTGTACCTGCCGGCAAGTATACGGCTGAGGTCTGGCATGAGGTGCTCGGGACAAAGACTGCCGAGGTAACAGTGGGCGCAAGCGGCAATGTTGAGGTAAGCTTTACGCTTGATGGCAACAAAGAGATATAGCATATAGAGAAAAAGAGGGGATCTGCTTACAGAGCCCCTCTTTTTCTCATAGCGTTGTGTCAGGATTGCATAACGGCAACAGCGGGAATAAGATGGTTAGGGTAGATACCAGCGGGCACGCCCATGGGTATCGACTGGAGGGGGCGACGCTAGCCCCTT
>CAYZUL010000002.1:0-26336 GCA_964481895.1 uncultured Nitrospirota bacterium
ATCATACATATAACCTCATCATAAGTCAAGCTATTTACGGGACACTACACTAGTCGCAAGATAGAGGAGGAACACTTCGGGACGTTATTTCTATTTATACTTTACTCAAACTCGCCATTTGCGACAGAAATGAGAATATTTCATAATAAGTACAGGCGGGAAGCACGTTGCCGGTGATGAACCTTTTCGTATCGCGCCGCTTCAGTAAGGAGGAAATAATGGGAATACTAATTGATGTCATCAGCGTAAAAACTCGGGACGACTATACCTTAGAGCTCATTTTTGAAAATGGGGAGAAACGAATATTTGACATGAAACCCTTTTTCGATAAAAAGCCTTTTGTCAAACTCCTCAATTCTCCGCTATTTTTCAAGGCGTCTGTCCAATATGGTACTGTGGTTTGGCCAGGAAATATCGATATTGCACCCGAGACACTCAGGACCCAATCCGCGCAGGCCTAACCAGAGTGCTCTTCTAGCCAGTCGTTCAAGAGGGATGCGGTGAAAAGGCCGTCGCACCCCTCAACTCTTTAGGCAATTAATCGTAATTGATAATAGCATGACTTCCATGTTAACATGAAAATGTGATTCAGTCATTTAATGACAAGGGAACGGAAGATATTTTCAACGGCAAAAATTCTAAGGACGGAAGAAAAACATGCCCACAGTCATTATGGAAGATTGCAACAAGGAAATTGGATCAACTTGATTCTGTAACACATCTCAAGGAACTGCGTGTTCCTCCGAACAATAAATTGGAAGCCCTAACAAAAGACAGGAAAGGACAATATAGCATAAGGATAAATAATCAATATCGTATATGTTTCACATGGCATGAATCCGGACCAGAAAAGGTAGAGATTACGGATTATCATTAATATAAATTAAGATGTTTTATGGAGGTAAATATGGTTCGTATACCAACACATAGAGAGCCAACCCATCCCGGGGAGATGCTCCTTGAAGAATTTTTAATTCCTATGGGTATTACCCAGCGGGAATTGGCAAAGGAAATTCATGTCCCCTACCAAAGGATTAATGAAATTATCAACAAACGTCGTGGCGTGACACCCAGTACAGCTTTACGACTCGCAAAATTCTTTGGGGTTTCAGAAGATTTTTGGATGAATCTACAACTTAGATGGGATATATATAAAGCGAAACTTAATGAGGCGAAAGAATTAAAGACAATTAGGGCCATCAGAACGAATGGGGAATTGGCACATTCACAAATTTAAACAGAGATGCCCAACCAGTCAGTGCACGAAATCGATCGCTTCGAGACGGCTAAACCCCGCGTTGAAGAAAATCAAAACGTGTCAGGCATTGACATGCTGACCGAGAATTTTTTTCCATAGTAATACCATAGAAAATAACCTATAATAACAACAATGGCAACTGAGCAACAGATAATTGAATATTGGACTACGGCCTCAAAGCAAGACCTTGAAGCCGCAGAAATCCTTTTCGAAAATAAAAAATATCATCATGCCTTATTTTTCTGTCATTTAAGTATAGAAAAAACTCTTAAAGCAATAATTGTTAAAACGACTCAAGAGGCGCCGCCCCTTGTGCATGATCTGGTTCGTTTAGCAGAAAAAACAGGCATTAAAATATCCGTGAAACAAAAAAATGAACTTTCGGAGATTAGCACATTTAACATTGAAGCAAGATATGATGATTATAAACTCAGTTTTCATAAGAAAGCTAATAAAAGATTTACCTCAAAATATATTACTATGACAAAAAGGATTTTAAAATGGCTGAGCAATTATCTTTAGGCAAAAAAGAAGCTAACTTAATCAATAGATATGTACACCTTCTTAAACAAAAAGGAGTTAAGGTATCAAAGGTAATTCTTTTTGGTTCTCATGCAAAAGGAATGGCGAAAACGGATAGCGATATTGATATAGTAGTAATTTCTTCTCAATTCGGGCAAAATAATTTAAAAGAAATGATGTTATTGCGCAAATTAGCTCTTGAAATCGATTCACGTATTGAGCCATTGCCATTCTCGCCTCAAGACCTAGAAGACCGCTATAGTACGCTTTCCCAAGAAATTAGAAAATATGGTGTGCTGATTTAGCACATTAAGAAAATAATAAATCCTGTCATTTAAAAGAAATCCCAAAAAGTCACTACACCAGACGCCAAAAGATGTCCCCCACACCCCGCGCCTCATCCTCCGGGTACAACCGGATCGGCATAGCATGATCCTCGTTTTAATTTTTAAAAAACGCCCGCTTCTTTTTGAACCCAACGGATATAAGGAATGATCTCCTGGATCTCTTCCGGCTTGATCCCTTCAACCTTCGGCATGTCTCCGAAATTCCAATGATGCGCGCGGACCCCGTTGAGCGGCGCCAACTGAAAAGCGGAGTCCCCATGGTGGTTCGGCTCGTAGATTTTAGAGAGGAAGGCAGGCCCCTGGTCGGTTCCCCGCGCCCCCTCCCCATGACATCGGGCGCAGTAATTTCTGAAGAGGGCTTCTCCCTTCATCAACTCGGCCGGGGCCTTCGGACCCGGGCTGGAGACGGCGGGGTCCTTCGATTGTTGGCAGGCAAACAAAAGAAAAACTGAAATCAAGAGCGCGCTTTTCCATCTCATTCTATTCCTCATTCTATCCCACATCTCCATATTATGCTCTTCCCCTAAATAATATAAGGCTGATCATAGTTAAGGCCCCTCCTTTCTTTCATACGCCCCGATTTGACTTTCACCAAAGGCTGCGACAGAATACCCAGATCTCAGATAATAGATGAATTCATTAAAAATGAAAAGAGCGTCCGGTTCAACATTGGAAAAGCCCAATCTGCTTCTTCTCACACCTCCCTTTACCCAGTTGAACACCCCCTATCCGGCAACCGCTTACCTGACGGGGTATCTCCAATCAAAGGGCTTTACAGCGTTTCAGGCCGATCTCTCGATCGAGACCTTCCTAATCCTTTTTTCCCGGTCGGGGCTGACCCGTCTCTTTTCCGCTATCCATAGAACAGCCGAACAGGCGCCCATCTCCGGCGACATCGTTCGGTGGGCGCTGATGATGGAGGAGCGCTACCTCGATACGATAGATCCGACCATCCGATTTCTTCAAGGCGCCGACACCTCCCTCGCGATTCAGATCTGCGGAAGGCGCTTTCTGCCGGAGGGACCTCGCTTCGCAAATCTAGAGGAGGATCGCTGGGCATTCGGAAGCCTCGGCCTCGCCGATCGGGCGAAGCACCTCGCCTCTCTTTATCTCGACGACCTGGCCGATTTGATTCAGGCGACGGTCGATCCCCGCTTCGGCCTCAGCCGGTACGCCGAGCATCTGGCGACCTCGGCAACCTCCTTCGATCCAATGCACTCCGCACTTCAAGCCCCGCCGGGGCTGATCGATCGGATGTTGGATGAGGCGCTTGGCCGACATCTGGAAGAACGCTCGCCCGATCTGGTCGGGATCACAGTCCCCTTTCCCGGCAATCTCTACGGCGCACTCCGCGCTGCGGTGTTTATCCGCCGACGCGCCCCCCGGACAAAGATCATCCTCGGCGGCGGCTATGTCAACACCGAACTGCGCGCGCTGGCCGAACCGCGGCTCTTTGACTATGTAGATTATGTTACCATTGATGCGGGAGAGATCCCCATCATGGCGATCCTGGATGCTTACAAATCGCTCGACCGAGACCCGCTCCTCTGCCGAACCTTCGTCCGCTGGAGCGGGAAAGTCATCCTCATCAACACCTCGGCCAAACAGGTCGTTCACTTCGCCGAGAGCGGAACGCCGACCTATCGCGGTCTTCCGCTGCGCCGCTATATTTCCGTCGTCGAGATGTTGAATCCGATGCATCGCCTCTGGTCAGACGGCCGCTGGAATAAATTGACCGTGGCCCACGGCTGCTATTGGCGAAAATGCACCTTCTGCGATATCGGGCTCGACTACATTCGACGTTATGAGCCGGCCCCGGCGACCCTCCTGGCCGATCGGATCGATGCGCTGGTCGAAGAGACGAAAGAGAGCGGATTTCATTTTGTCGACGAGGCGGCGCCCCCGGCCCGCCTCGCCGATCTGGCGCTGGAGCTGCTAGACCGGGGGCGCGTGATCTCCTGGTGGGGGAATATCCGATTCGAGGAGAGCTTCACCCCCGATCTCAGCAGGTTGCTGGCCGCCTCCGGCTGTGTCGCCGTCACCGGCGGGATGGAGGTCGCCTCCGATCGACTCTTAGCACTCATGGAAAAAGGGATCGACGTCGCCCAGGTCGCCCGGGTCGCGAATGCCTTTACCAAGGCCGGGATCATGGTCCACGCCTATCTGATGTACGGCTTCCCGACCGAAAGCGCGCTAGAGACGATCGAGAGCCTCGAGCGGGTGCGGCAGCTCTTTGAGGCGGGGATTCTTCACTCGGCCTTCTGGCACCGGTTTACCGCCACCCGCCATAGCCCGGTAGGCCTCAAACCCGACGTGTATGGCATCCAAATCACGGGGCCATCCCCCGGGCCGTTCGCCAATAACGATCTGACCCACATCGATCCCGCTGGACGCGATCCGGAGCGGTTCGGGCCTGGCCTGGCAAAGGCGATATACAACTATATGCATGGCGTCGGATTGAACGCCGACGTCCGAAGCTTCTTCGAGTTTCGAGTCCCCAAGCCTAAGGTCCCGATTGATTTTATACAGGCCTCCCTTCGCGCCCCTTCTTTCTTGCGGGAAGATCTGGAGCAGAGGGTGATCTGGTTAGGCGGGATTCCGTCGATAGATCCTGTCCGGGCGCGATCGGGCAAGGTTTCTATTTTTATCCCAGGCTATAAGGAAAATCGCACGATTGAAATCGAGGCCCCCCTGACTGATTGGCTTCAGACTCTCATCAGGAATTCCAGACCGCGAGGGCGAAAGGGCGCCCCTTATCTCCGGCTGGCCGAGGCAAAGGAAAGCTATCCAATGTCGCGGAAATCTTTTGAGATCTTCATTAAGAGTAAAGAGTGGAAAGCCCTCCGGGCCGCCGGATTACTTCTGATCTAACAGGGCGTTGAAAAACTCTTGATCTGACCTCATTGTTACCTAAGGCGTATCGATAAATTACACGATAACTACCAACGTTCACTTCTCTATATGTGAGATGTGGAAACTCAGGAAGAAGCCAGCCTGATTCAGGAAACAGGCGTAAGCAACGTTATTTCTTTCAAGTATTTTTTAAATAAATATCAGAAACCAAGACACAACCTTCTATTCCCGGGCATGGTTCTTGTCATTTTTTGGAGGGTGTGCTATCCTGCCGCATATCGCACATTGGTCGCACTCATTTAAGAGTCGCGGCCAAAGCCATTTAACCTCTAACTTGGAGAACAGACATGCCGTCACGCAGCATAATCGATCGACTTAAGGCGGGGGAGATTCTGATTAAGGACGGGGGGACGGGGAGTGAGGTGCAAAGGCGCGGCTACAGCGTGAGCCAGGGTGCATTGAGAGCGTCCAATAGAAAATGGGGGCCTACGTTTGGGAAAGGCTGGAACGGCGATGCGGAAGGCATCAACGACCCTTTGGACGACTGGGCTGGCCTCCTCGGCCCCTGGTCCACACCGGCTAACCTCAACGCTCCGGGCCTCGTCCGGAAGCTTCATGAGGACTACCTCAAGGCCGGGGCCGATATCGTTACGAGCAACACCTTCTATTCAGGCCGCACCTCGATGGCCAAAATCGGAGAGGGCGACCGGTGGGAGGAGTACACGCGGCGGGGGGTGGATATTGCCCTCAAAGCACGCAACGCGGTCAAGCCAGAAGCGTACGTGGCCGGAGGCTTCGGCCCGTCTGCCTACATAACAAACAAGAAGGAATTTCGCACGGAAGTCGGGGAACTGGCGCGGGTGCTTGCGGATGCCGGATCAGATTTTCTGCTTCCAGAATATTTCGGAGGGGATACGGACCGCGACCCGATGGAAGACTGCGAGATCGTTCTCGATGCGTGCGCGGAAACGAAACTGCCGGTGTTTCTTGGAATAAGCTGGGTGCAAAAAAACGGCAAAATGCACAAAGGGCAGACCTTTTCCGACCTAGTCAAGCTC
Organism: uncultured Nitrospirota bacterium; assembly: GCA_964481895.1. Taxonomy (GTDB): domain Bacteria; phylum Nitrospirota; class Nitrospiria; order JACRHA01; family JACRHA01; genus JACRHA01. The sequence continues at coordinate 6,039 of CAYZUL010000002.1, forward strand.
TTCAAAGGACGAAGGGTGGACGGCGTTTTTCTCATGTGCAGTTCTCCTCCCGCCATTTCGGCCTGCCTGCCGAACCTCCGCAAGGCGTTCGACGGTCCTATCGGGGCCTATGCTCAGGCTGGCTACAAGGAAAACCCAAAGTTCGGCGCCTCGCCGGACGAGGAGTTTTTCATCATTGACAATGAGTGTTATCCTCCTAAAAAATACGCCGAATACGCCCTCGAATGGAAAAAGATGGGGGCGCAGGTCATCGGCGGATGCTGCGCAACGGGGCCAGACCACATCCAAGCCATTGCATCCATCGTGAATGGAAACCGTTAAAGCGCTTCAACAAAAACCAAAACAACGACAATTAAAGGGGGCGGCAGGCTATGCCCTTTAACGCTTTAACGTCTTTTGTCAAACTCCTCAATTCTCCAATATTTTTCAAAGCGTCTGTCCAATATGGTACTGTGGTTTGGCCAGGAAATATCGACATTGCACCCGAGACACTCTGGGCCCAATCCCCGTGCAGGCCTAACCAGAGTGCGCTTCTAACCAGTCGTTCACGGGCAATAAGGTCATAAATACCTTCAATACCTAAATGGTCTCTTCATTCCATAATGTTAAATGTCTTTCCATCCTTGACGTATAGCCTTCAACTTGATATATTCATACATTAATATACCTGCCTGCCGGCATTCAGGGAGGATACTTAAGTAATGATCAAAAGATCTCCTCTGTTTTTTTTAATTCTACTTTTCTCTGCAATGCTGTCTCTGTCATGCAACAGAGAAGGATCGCTGCTCAATGATCAAGGAGGTCTGCCCGAATCAGCCCTGGTAGAAGAGGCGGTTGATGGCGACACGGTCAGGATCAGCGGGGGTAAACTTGTCCGGTATATCGGGATTGATGCGCCTGAGCTCCGGAGAAAGAGCAACGGAAAATGGATTTACGATCCGACTCCATTCTCAAAGGAGGCTTACGAGGTTAATAAAAGGCTCGTTGAAGGCAAAAACGTAAGGCTTGAGTACGATAAGGAGAAGACCGATAAATATAACCGGATCCTCGCATATCTCTATGTCGGGGACATCTTTGTAAATGGAGAGATGATAAAGACAGGATTAGCCAGGGCATCGATCTATCCTCCAAATGAAAAGTACGCAGGCCTTCTTATAAACCTGGAGAAGGATGCAAAGGAGTCAAAAATGGGGATGTGGGGAGTAAACAACTAACATAAAACGGAGGATATGTATGGATGACATTGATTCTCAGGATATAAAGAAAAGGACATCTGACAGACGAGATGAGTCTGAGGACAGGAGAACGGGCGACAGGAGGAAGGGCGACAACAGGGAAGCTGACAGGCGGGAGGTCAGCAGGAGGAAGGATTTCTGCCCCACATGCGGAGATGAATTAACACCCACTCAATACTGCATTAGATGCAAAGTAAAGGTAGTAAAGATAAGACAGACATAAGACATTGGGATCTGTTTTGCAGGACTTGCAACTCCCTCTGTCTGGCCATCCTCGTATCTATTATTGTCTCGTGCGCATCTGTCCCGAAGAAGATAGATTATGAAACAGGTTACAAAGAAAGCATCACTGCTTCCTGGTATGGCGAGGAGTTCCACGGCAGGATGACGGCAAATGGGGAGGTATATGATATGCATGGATTGACGGCTGCCCACAGGACAATCCCATTTGATACATACCTTCTGGTTACAAGCAGGGAGAACGGACGTTCTGTCAAGGTAAAGGTGAATGACAGGGGCCCCTTTGTAAGGGGCAGGTCCCTTGATCTCTCCTACGGCGCTGCAAAGAGACTCGATATGATCGGAACCGGCACGGCAAGGGTAGATATCGAGATCATCAGTCTTGATAAAAGGCAAAATAGAGATGTCCATTTCATAATCCAGGTAGGCGCCTTCACAATAGAAGAGAATGCGGCCAGGCTCAGGAAGAGACTTGAGGATCATTATGGATACAGGGATATCAAAATAATCCCTTATGAGACAAATTCGAAGAGGTATCTCCGGGTAAGGGTCGGCTCTTTTTCGAGTGAGAAGGAGGCATTGGAAATCTCCCGGAGGCTTAAATCAAAGGAAGACCTTGATAGTTTTGTTCTAAGGGATGATTGATTTTGAAAAAAAAGATTAAAGAGGGCGGGATCAGGATCGGTCTTGCACTGGGCGGCGGTGGCGCAAGGGGATTTGCCCATATAGGCATACTAAAGGTACTGGAAGAGAAGGGGATCCCTATATCTGTATTGGCCGGCACAAGCTTTGGCGCAATTATAGGAGGACTCTATTCCCTCTATCTATCCACAGCAGTAGTGGAAGAAAGGTCGTCTGAATTTCTCTCCTCTCCCTCCTTTAACAAAATAAGAAATAACTACCTGAAGGGGATGGCCGGCGAAAAAAGGCGTGCCGGTGTAGGGATGATTTCACTCTCAAGGCAGTCATTTATAAAGGCTGGTGATTATCTTGGTATCATGAGGTCCCTTGCAGGTGACTTGGTTTTTGAGGATACCAAGATCCCTTTTGCAATTACCGCAACGGATATCATAAATGAGAGGGGAGTCATACTTACGAATGGCGCACTAGATACAGCCTTTGCTGCAAGCTGTTCCATCCCCGGCATATTTCCACCTGTTTCCATTGAAGACAGGATCCTTGTAGACGGCGGCTGGTCGGCAGGGGTGCCTGTTGAGGCTGTAAGGATGCTTGGGGCTGATATTATCATAGCTATTGACACATCAGAGGAGATGAACAGGGAGATCGACATGGAATGCGGTCTCGGGATCCTTCTTCGCTCCGACGCTGTTACAAGGCGCCTCTTAAGTGGAGTCCAGATAAAAGACGCAGACATCGTCGTGAAACCTGACCTGAAGGGGATCTCCTGGGATAGTTTCAATAAGGCCCAGGATGCCGCCTTGGCAGGTGAGGCAGCAGCAAGAAGTATGGTTGGTGAGATATTGAAAATCATTGATAAGTCTGCTCATAAAAATAAGGGGGTCTGATCCATAGCTAAGCGAGGCATCAACATTAGGAATCCGGTTCCTGGGATAGCTGCAACATCACGGCCAAAGAGGCTCCTGCGCAATAACCTCCCAGTTATTATCCTTTTTCTCATATCCGTTATCTCGTCTCTGGGCACATTCTCGCCTGGTATTACTTTTTCACCCCTGCAGATAGCCTGGTTCATAGGTTACCTTGCTGCCTCATCGATTTTCCTTGTAAGGATCATGTCTGGAAGAGAAACCAAGGGACTATTAAACAAGGCAGGTCCATTTATTGCCGTGGCACTCCAGATGAACCTTTTTATCCAGCTTACGGGCGGGATAGATTCCTATATCCTTCCCCTCTACCTGCTCCTGGTAGTTATCACATCTACCTACTGTCCAACATCCATTAACATAGCACTCATATCCTCTATTCTCCTCCTGGAAGGAGTCAATCTGGCCGTATCAGGAAATGATGTCTATTATTTAAAGGCCTCCGTCATTGCCTTCCTACTGATATCTATCCCATCCGCAATAAAGTATTATATAGAATCGGAATCAAAGGAAAAAAACACACTGAAAAACCGTATCTATAGGATAATGGGTAGCCGCCAGGCAATAACCCAGGTTCCGGACCTGCATAAAGGAAGCGATGTAAAGAACATATCTAAAGTCTCCAGGGATGATCAGCTAGACCAGTTAGCAGCGAGATTCGATGAGGTTATTGATAATATCCTTTCGATTATCAGCTCCGCAATAAAAGAGGCAAACAGCTCAATAGTTCTCCTCTATAACAAGGAGGAGGAGAGACTATATCTTCAGAGCGGGATAACGAAATCAGAAAAAGGCCTGAACTACCAGATAAAGATTCCAGAGGGAGGAGGAATAATCGGGTGGATCGCAAAAGAGAAAAAGTTGTTCAATTTCTCAAACCTTGATCCATCCAGGGATAGACTGGATTATTACAATGAGCATACCAGGATCAGATCTCTCCTTGCTCAACCTCTATTGGATAATGAAGGTCTTGAGGGGATAATCTGCGTAGACGCCCTCAAAGAGGCTGCCTTCACGGAAAAAGAGGAGCACCTGCTCGATCTCTTTGCAAAAGAGATAGGCTATCACTTAAAGAACATGCGGGACAAAAAGCTTATACATACAAGGACGCATGAACTGACCAGCATACTTGAGATAAGCAAGGCATTAAATACCCGTCTCGACTTAATGCACCGCCTTGAAACCATGGCCGACAAGGCAAAGGAGATCTTAGACTATGATTACTGTTTCATAATCTTAATTGACGACAAAGAGACACATGGAACAATCAAGGTAGCAAGGGGGTATGATGGGACGGGATTAATTGACAAAAGATTCAAGATCTCCGATGGACTCCTGAATATTATCCTCAAGAACAGGCAATCCCTTATGTTGTCAAATATCGAACGGGGGAAGAAATCTATGGATATCTTCCCTAAGGAATGCAACCTTTCCTGGAAAGCGCGATCGTTTCTCGGGATACCCATGATGATAGAAGAGCGGATAATAGGAATATTCATACTTTCATCACAAAAAGATAATGCCTTCAGCGGATATGACCAATATATCCTGTCGATCATCTGTAGCCATGCAGCAGTATCTATATCAGATGCCTATCACCATGCCCAGGTTGAGGCGCTTGCTACAACTGACGGGTTGACAGGCATCTCAAACCATCGCCACTTTCAGGAGCGCCTAAGTGCAGAGTTCGAGCGTATAGCAAGACATCCAGAGCCTCTTTCGCTGATTCTGCTAGACCTGGATCACTTTAAAAAGATAAATGACAACTTTGGCCATCCGGTAGGCGATATCGTCTTGAAGAAGATCGCCAATATCCTTCTGAAGATGGCAAGAAAGATAGATACTGTGGCACGCTATGGCGGGGAGGAGTTTGTTCTCCTCCTCCTTAATACCGACAAGAAGCAGGCCATACAGATGGCAGAGAGGATAAGAAAGACGGTTGAGACAACCAGGTTCGAGTTTGATGGAAAGAAGATACCTGTAACATTGAGCCTTGGAATGGCGGCCACACCCTTGGATACGAAGAGCAAGAAGGAGCTGATCGAGCTTGCCGATAAGGCCCTGTACCATTCCAAGCATAGCGGCAGGAACCAGGCTACGCATATCAGCGATATCGGTGTCATGCAATAGGAAATTGATCGACATATGGGTTAGCCCAAACAAAAGAGGTAGTGCCCCATGCTTCATCTATGGCAGAGACATGGGCAAAAAAAGTTGCCTCCTTTTCCTTGAAAATCCAGGCGCATTATGGAATAATCAAAAAAAATCAGGAGATACAATGAAGCTATACAACATCGTCATAAAGGGGGCCAGGATCATTGATGGGACAGGCTCTCCTGAATTTCATGGTGATATAGGAATATCAGGCGACAGGATAGGTCGCATAGGCAATATCCCCGATGAAAATGGGAAAAGAGTCATAAAGGCAGAGGGGATCGTGGCATCCCCAGGATTCGTTGACATTCACTCCCACTCTGATTACTACCTCCTGATCGACAGCAGGGGGGAGGGCAAGATCAGGCAGGGTGTAACAACTGAGATAGGGGGGAACTGCGGCTACTCTGCCGCCCCGATATGCGGAGAGGAATTTGAGGAGAGAAAAAAGACATACAAGGATCTCTATGGACTTGATGCTGACTGGAAAGACCTTGACGATTATTTTGAGAGGCTTGAGACCGGGGGCCTTCCCTATAACTTCGGTCTGTTAATCGGGCATAATACCATCAGGGGATCGATTATGGGTGCCAGGGCTGATAACCCCTCGGAGTCAGAGATGGGGAGGATGCTTGAGATGGTCAGGCCCGGCATGGAGAATGGCGCCTTTGGTATATCTACCGGCCTTATCTATCCGCCAGCATGTTTCTCAGAAGAAGAGGAAATCATTCGCCTTTGTCAACTCGTCAGAGATATGGGCGGGATTTTTACCGTCCATATGAGGAGCGAAGGAGACCTACTGATAGAGGCTGTCGAGGAGGCGATACGGATCAGCTCTAAATCAAATATCCCCATTCAGATATCACATCTTAAGACCGCGGGCAAGGATAACTGGACAAAGATAGACACGGTCTTTTCAATAATAGAAGAGGCAAGAGGCAGGGGCATTGATGTAACAGCAGACAGGTACCCATATACCGCATCCAACACCCTGCTTAATGCAATTCTGCCGAACTGGGTACTGGAGGGGGGAAGGACAACGGGGATATCAAGGCTTAAGGATTTAGGATTGAGAAAGAAGATAGAGGAAGAATTGAGCAAAAAGAGGGACCTATCTTCATTTGACAGGATAAACATATCGCAGGTCTTCAAAGATTCTAACAAGCCTTATGAGGGCCTATCTATTTTAAGGGCATCAAAGAGGGCAGAAAAGGATATTTATGCATTCCTCTTCGATCTGTTAACAGAGGAGGAGATGCTGGCAGAGGGGATATTCTTCTCCATGGATGAGGAGAATTTAAAGAAGATCCTATCAAGGCCATACGTGATGGTTGCCTCAGACAGTGCCTCTATTGGCATTGACGGGCCCCTCTCAAAAGGGAGGCCACACCCGAGGGGATTTGGCGCCTTCCCTAGGGTAATCTCAAAATATGTAAGGGAGGAGCGGGTTTTAGACCTCGAAACCGCAATTAAAAAAATGACATATGACCCTTGCAGAAAATTCGGGATAACGGACAGGGGGATCATTAAGATCGGATCATATGCAGACATTGTCCTCTTTGACCCGGAGAGGATCAAGGATCTCGCCTCCTATGATGACCCTATGCAATTTCCTGAGGGTATAGCATATGTGGTCTTAAATGGAGAGATCGCTTTAGAAAGGGGGAATATAACATCCTGGAAGGCTGGAAGGGTCTTAAGGAGGGGGGCTTAAAAAGATAATGAAAGAAAGAGGTTCGGATATATTGAAGGAAGGGGACGTGATTCATCTTTTAAGCAGAAAGGGGAGGAGATATCAGTTCCTGCTAAAGAATGGTGGCAAGCTCCATCACAGCGGTGAGTTCATACCCCATGATGAGATCATTGGGAAAAAGGATGGGACATTAATAGCGCTTTCCGGCGGCTCCAGGTTTATAGTATTAAGGCCCACCCTCGCCGAATATATCTTAAAGATGCCAAGAGGCGCGCAGGTCATATATGCCAAGGATATAGGCATAATACTGACCTACGCAGATATATTTCCAGGGGCCAGGGTACTTGAGGCAGGGATAGGCTCCGGGGCTGTCACGATCTCACTTTTGAGGGGAGTGGGTGAAAAAGGGTCTGTCACATCATATGAGGTCAGGGAGGATTTCGCAGAAAAGGCTATGGAGAATATCAGGAGGTATCTTGGCGAGACAGGAAATCATACACTAATAAATAAGGACATATACGACGGGATAGATGGAGGGCCATTCGATCGGATAATACTTGATCTCCCTGAACCATGGAGGGTTGTTCCGCATGCCGTTGATAGTATAAGAGGAGGAGGTATCTTCCTCTGCTTTCTTCCAACCATCATTCAAACCGTTACAGTAGTTGAAACCCTCCGTGAATCAGGTTGCTTTACCTTTATAGACACCATTGAAACCCTCATAAGGCATTGGAATATAGACGGAAGATCTGTCCGGCCCGAACACAGAATGGTGGCACATACAGGGTTTATTACTATAGCAAGAAGAGTTGAGAAGCCTCTGTGATTCAGACAGTAGACCATAGATATCTAACGCCCCCGCCTTCGGCACCCCCTCTTTGCCAAAGAGGGGGTTGGGGGGAGTTGGGGAAGGGGAATGGGTAGAGATTACACAAAGGGCTAATTTCTTACATAGAAAAGTCTGATGTCTAAAGTCTTGAGTCTAGTGTCTGAATTGCAGTTTTGGCTTGACAACACTGTTTTAAGTTGCTAACCTAGGCTCCAATTGAAGTCTGGTAAGGCTCTACCAAGAAGAACTAAAAACATTATAGGCAAGGAGGGAAAGGATGACAAAAAATGAACTGATCGCAAAGATGGCTGCTTCTGCAGACATAAGCAAGGTAGCTGCTACAAAGGCCCTGACAGCATTCCTTGACGGAATTAAGACCTCCCTGAAGAAGGGACAGAGGGTGTCCTTGATCGGATTCGGAACATTCTCTGTTGCCAAGAGGAAGGCAAGGACAGGCCGCAACCCCAGGACAGGACAGGAGATCAAGATACCGGCCACAAAGGTCCCGAAATTTTCAGCAGGAAAGGTGTTAAAGACCCACGTTAAGTAATGGCATTTACGCAGAATTGATTTTTATCCTTTTATATCCACTTGATAAAAGGCAGATTATATCTGCCTTTTATCATCCTTAATCAGACTAATCATAGATTTCTCAGGGCAAATTCACTTGACAAAAATGGGCTTTTATATTAATATTCATAAAAAAATTAGGCGCGTAGCTCAGGGGTAGAGCGCTACCTTGACACGGTAGAGGTCGGCGGTTCAAGACCGCCCGTGCCTACCATCGAATTTGAAAAAATGGTTAAATAAAAAGAAGACTTGAACGGAGAATCCATCCCTGCTAAAGAGCTAAACATAACCCTGCCGGATCAGACAAAGAAAACCTACAGGACAGGTATAACTGCCTGGGAAATCCTTAGGGAGATAGGCGGGAAATCTCCTGGTAATATTCTTGCAGTCAAGATAAATGGTATGCCTGCTGATATAAGCAGGCCCCTGACTGAGGATGCTGTCATCGAGTTAATCACATTCCAGACCAAGGAAGGGAAGGAGATATACAGGCACAGCACATCACATATCCTGGCACTTTGTGTCAAAAAGCTTTTCCCTGATGTACGATTGGCTATAGGTCCTGCTATTGAAGACGGCTTCTACTATGATTTTGACTTTAAAAGATCTTTTACCCTGGAGGATCTTGAAAAGATCGAGGCAGGAATAATGGAGATAATTGATTCAGATATCCCCTTTGTCAGAAAAGAAATCCAGAGGAAAGAGGCCATAGAACTATTCAGGAAACTGGGCGAACCATACAAGGTTGAAATCCTTGAAGATATAGCGGATGAGACTATAACGGTATACCAGCAGGGAGATTTTATCGACCTCTGCCTCGGACCACACGTGCCATCATCAGGGAAGATCGGGGCTGTAAAACTCCTTTCGATAGCCGGGGCCTACTGGAAGGGTGATGAAAAAAGACCCATGCTCCAGAGGGTCTATGGAACCTCATTCCCTGACAAATCAGAACTAGATTCTTATCTGAAGAGACTTGAAGAGATCAAAAAGAGGGACCACAGGAGGCTTGGTCGGGAGCTTGACCTCTTCAGTATCAGTGATGATATCGGGCCAGGCCTTGTCTTGTGGCATCCTAAGGGCGCAGTAACGAGGAGGGTCATAGAGGACTTCTGGAAGGATGAGCACTACCGGGCGGGCTACGAGATTGTCTATTCCCCGCATGTAGCAAGACTGGATCTCTGGGGGAGAAGCGGCCACCTTGATTTCTACAGGGAAAATATGTATGCCCCCATGAAGATAGACGAGGTGGAGTTTGAACTAAAACCAATGAATTGCCCGTTCCATATAGTTATTTATAAATCGCACATAAGGAGCTACAAAGAACTTCCCATAAGATGGGCGGAACTTGGTACTGTCTACAGGTATGAGAGGTCGGGCGTGCTGCATGGCCTTCTCCGTGTCAGGGGCTTTACCCAGGACGATGCCCATATCTTTTGCATGCCTGATCAGCTTGAGGCGGAGATCTCAGGCACCCTGGATCTTACCCTCTTCATATTAAAAACCTTCGGGTTTGATGAATATGAGATCTACCTGTCGACAAGGCCTGAGAAGTATGTCGGTACCCTGTCAAACTGGGAAAAGGCTACTTCTGCCCTTGAGAGATCCCTAAAGGAGAGAAATCTCCCATACCAGACAGATCCTGGCGAGGGGGTATTTTACGGCCCAAAGATAGACATAAAGATAAAAGACGTGCTTCAGAGGGCATGGCAGTGCACTACAATCCAGGTAGACTTTAACCTGCCTGAAAGATTTGATATAACATTTGTGGGAGTGGACGGGAAAGAACACCGGCCCATCATGATTCACAGGGCACTGATGGGCTCTCTCGAACGGTTCTTCGGCATATTAATTGAACATTATGCAGGGGCCTTTCCTCTTTGGCTGTCACCTGTTCAGGCAATCATACTTCCTATAACAGACAGGGAAAGGGAATATTCAAAGGAGATTACAGAGAGACTGAGGAGAGCGGGTATCAGGTCCAGTCTTGATGACAGAAGCGAAAAGGTAGGTCTCAAGATCCGCGAGGCCACATTAAATAAGATACCTTATATGCTCATAATAGGCGCAAGGGAGGTAAAGAATAATACGGTATCTGTTAGAAAGAGGTCCGGAGAGGATCTCGGGGTAAAGAAGATAGAGGAGATAATAGATATCTTCACGGGAGAAATAAGCGTAAGATCAACTATATAAAAATGGAGGTAACATATCGCTTTTAAGCTTAGGATAAACAGGGAGATCAAGGTAAAGGAAGTAAGAGTTATCGGTCCTGAAGGAGATCAGTTCGGTATCATGCTTATAGGTGATGCCATAAAAAAGGCGGAGGAGTATGGGCTTGATCTGGCCGAAGTGGCCCCGACAGCTCAGCCGCCTGTATGTAAGATATTGGATTATGGTAAATATAAGTATGAACAGAGCAAAAAACTTCATACCGGTAAATCTCAGCATAAATCGGCACAGCTAAAGGAGATCAAGCTCAGGCCCCATACAGACCAACATGATCTCGACTTCAAGATAAAGAATATTAAACGTTTCCTTGATGAGGGGATAAAGACAAAGATAACCCTCACCTTCAGAGGAAGGGAAATGGAGCATATAGAGATCGGAAAGTCCCTATTAGCCCGGGTGGCCGAGGAGATCAAAGAGGCAGGCAATATTGAGCATGCCCCAAGACTTGAAGGACGAAATATAATTATGGTAATATCACCGAAATCTTAATAATCAGCAAGAGGTAAAGATGCCAAAGTTAAAGACCCATAGTGGAACAGCAAAGCGTTTCAAGATTACAGGGAGCGGAAAGGTAGTTATGAGAAAGGCCTGCAAACGACATCTGCTAACAGCGAAATCAGCAGCAAAAAAGATGAGCTTTGGAAGGCCTGCATTAGTGGATCCTACAAAGGTAAAACAGGTCAAATTATTATTGCCATATAATTAATACCGATTCGCATTCAACTGGATACCGCGGCGCAGACGACGAAGCCAACGCAGGTAGCCGAATGAAGGCAAATTGAGATAAGGAGGATCAAAAGTGCCTAGGGCAAAAGGTGGATTTAAGACAAGACAGCGCAGAAAGAGGGTGCTCAAACTGGCAAAGGGCTACAGGGGCGCCAAGAGCAAACTCTTCAGGACAGCCACGGAGGCTGTTGATAAGGCATTAGGCTATGCCTACAGGGACAGAAGGGCAAAGAAAAGGGAATTCCGGAAACTCTGGATTACAAGGATAAATGCAGCAGCAGCCATCAATGATCTGTCATACAGCAGGATGATACATGGTCTCAAGGAGTTAAATATATCCATAAACAGGAAGGTTCTTGCAGATATGGCCATCAATGATCCCACTGGTTTTGCAAGATTGGCCGGGATGGCCAGGGAGAGAATTGCGGTCCCTGCCTAATTTGGTCTTTGGAGGGGGCGACGCAAGCCCCTATAATAGCCTTTCGACTGATATTTCAAACAGAGAACAGGGCATATTGATCTGCCAATTTTCCAATACCTGGGGGTGTATCTCACCTATAATCCCTATCTCCACCCCGTCAACAATCACCTGCCCTACCCGCCCTTCCATGAATGAGGGATGGGCGGCCGGCCTGAGTTGATAATCCCTGCCTGTGTAGTAAAAAAGGAGATCAAGGTATGAGTGGATGCCAGAGAAATTTGCCTGCGGATGGGCAGTCACGGCAGTAAGCCTGTTTTCTGTGCGGCTCCCCATCATCTCTTTTTCATCTAATATTCCTACCTCCCCTAACTCAAAGACCATGTGCGGATAGAAGGCCCCGGAGCTTGATGACTCAACCTTAAGGAGGGATGGTATAATGGAATTTCGGACCGCTGAGTAGCTCAAGGACATCGCATTCTCAATCTCAATCAACCGCCCATCGGCTATCTCCATCTTCCTGAGCTGCTCATCACCGGATGACAGTATATTTGTAATCACCTCCTGAAACCCAAATCCTACCATATACCCCCTCAGTCTGTCAGAGAAGGATTCTATCTCTGATAGACTCCCCACGGAAAATGTAGAGGGCATCAGGGGTCTGAAGGTAGAATAGCCCCTGCTTATAGCGTAATCCTCTACAAGATCAACGGTATGCATAATGTCATCCCTGTATGGAGGAATACCAACCCTCATCTTCTTCCCCCTGGCACTTACCGTATATCCGTATGCAGTTAAGGCCCTGACTATCTCCATCATGTCAAGACTGTCACCGAATACCTTTTCAAAATCCTCAAGCCTGACATCCATCCCCTTTGACAGATCATAAGGGATAGAAAGGCTCCTCCCTGCCGTGGTATCAAAACAATATTTTACCTGGACAGGCTCAATAGCCGCACCCCTGTCGTCCAGGTTTGCCGCGAGTATATTTAGCGTCAGCAGGATCATCCTGATGTCCGTACCTGTGGCCTCCACAAATAGTTCACTTGTGCCAACCCTGACCTCTCCGATCTCCCTGCTGTTGATTATAGGCGGAAACGAAAGGACCTTCCCTTCATTATCGACAAAGACCGGATATCTTTCATGTCCCCTTAAAATCCCCCCATACTCTATCCCTTTAGGATGCCGTGATAGTATCTCATTAAGGTCCATTTCCTCCTCAAACCCCAGCGGGACAAACCTTACCTCGTCAGGCATAGCATCTTTATAATGAAGCGGGAATGCTATCTTTTCCAGGTTATATATCCCGATTGACACTACCTGTCTCTTCCGTCCAAAAATAGAGGACAGCCTCTCCTGAACCTGGATCAACTGGGCCAGCATCTCATCATCTACCGACACACCGCGCACAATAAACCCGCCAATGTATGGCCTTATCTCCTTCATGCCCGCCGACACATTTATCGATACCTTCGATTTAGCCTTTTTATTAAAGAAAGGATATTCCTTTGGGGCGCCGGTCAGCCTTGCCTTTATCTGCCTTGCTATACCTTCAGGGGACCAAAGATCCGGCCTGTTGCTGTCATTTAATTCTATCTTTAAGTCGTCCTGGCCAGGGTCGTACCCTTTTATCTCCCCCTTTACAAGGCCAAGGTATTCCGCAAGGTCATCAACATTTGTCTCGATCCCAAAAAGCCTGTCCAGGTCTCTCTTCTTAACTGTAATTGTTGGCATATCAGATACTAACCCTCTTCGTCCTGATCATATCGAGGTCTGTAGAAAACAGATCTCTAATATCATCTATCCCCAGTGCTATCATCGCCATCCTGTCCAACCCAAGCCCCCACGCAATCACAGGGACCTTTATGCCGAGGGGAAGCGTAACCTCAGGCCTGAAGAGACCTGCGCCACCAAGCTCCATCCACCCAAGGCCCGGGTGCTTGACATGTAGCTCTACAGATGGCTCTGTAAATGGGAAATAGGCCGGGAGGAACCTGACATCCCTTGCGCCTGCCATCTTCACCGCAAAGAGCTCCAGAAGGCCGAGCAGCATCCTGAAGTTTATCTCCTCGCCCAACACGATCCCTTCTACCTGATAGAAATCAGGGGCATGCGTTGCATCTACCTGGTCATACCTGAAGCAGCGCGCAATAGAAAAGTATCTCCCTGGGATGCCCGGTTTCCCTGCCAATGTCCTGGCAGACACCGCAGTTCCCTGACTCCTCAAAATCAGGCGCCTGGCCCTCTCCATATCAAATTTATATCCCCATCCCCTTGAGCCTGTCTTCCAGCCATCATTATGTGTCATGGCAACCTGCGAAAGATAGGGCTCATCTATCTCTTTTGAATATCCAGGTTTCTTTACAAAATAGACATCATGGATCTCCCTTGCCGGATGGAATTGTGGCATATAGAGGGCATCCATATTCCAGAACTCACTCTCAACAAGGGGTCCCCTCATCTCTACAAAGCCCATTGCTACAAGCCTTGACTTTACCTGGTCGAGAAACTCCCTGTAGGGATGTTTTCTCCCGATAGAGAGCCGTGGTGGTCTTAGCGATATATTGTATCTCCTGAAACTCTTTCCCCTCCATGACCCGTCTTTCAGCATCAAAGGGGTAAGCTGTGAGACCTCTTCTGCGGCAATAAGACCCTCTACATCTTTTAATAGATCTTCCTTGCTTCCGCTTATGGCGTATATCCGTCTCCTCTTCTCGATTATCTTAAACGGCTTCTCCCCCCCTCCCCTCTTGTTCGCGGTATATTCTTCGAGCCATGACCATAAAGGCGGTCCAAATTTGGGCACAGGGTAACCTTCATTTTTTATTCTGCGCTTATTGAAATCAACAAGGATATCTTGTATCTGTATAAATTTAGTATGCTTTGTATCATCCTGGTCTATCTCAATGATCCCGCCCTGGCCTATCCTGATGGCACCCGATTCCTTTAATGTCCCGATAGCCGAGCTTAACTCTTCCGGGGCAAGCAGTTGTCTTTTTTTTAGATCTGCTATTGTCAGGCCAGGTTCTTCTCTTGCCAGATTTATAACCCTGATTTCAGGGAGCTTCTCATCTACATATCTGATCCCGATCTCCGTAAGGGCCAGCAACTCGGCCACCTCTTCTTTCACCTGTTCTACTATCCCCTTTGCCTGGAGCCAGCCTATGGCCATAGAGACCTGCGATTCCATAAGTCCGGTCAGCTCGCCGATCCTATCTTCTGATAATCTCCGGTTATTTATAAAGGCCTGGAGGACCTTTATTTCAAATGGATGCATCCCTTCCAGTATCTTTTTAGTGTCCGTCATAATTTCCTCAAAATATCTATTTAAGCAGCATTAAGATACACTTAAGGCTGATTTTTTGTCAATGGCCAGGATGCATGGCAAAGCCCAAGCAGGGCGCATTGCAAAACGCCCTGCTTGTAGTAAAATGTTACAGTATGTTATATTAACTGAGTAAACGTTTAATTAACCATGATTACAGCTAAGAGACCAAGACAGGAAAGGGCAGCAATGAGGAGGGAAGAGATCCTCAGTGCAGGCCTGAGGCTTTTCTCGGAGAGGGGTTATCATGCCACAAGCATAAGGACTATTGCGAGGACAGTGGGGATCACCGAGGGGCTTATCTATCACTACTTCGAGGGCAAGGAGGATCTGCTAAAAGAGATCGTAGAGAGATCAAACAGGGAGAATAAGATCGAGATACTGGAGATACCCGACGGTCTTCCAATACATGACGCCCTGAAGTTAATCGGATTTTCCTTTTTTGAAAGGCTCTCAAGGAGCAAGGAAATATTCAGGTTGATGATAGGCGAATCGCACCTCTTCGAGAAGGAAGGAAAGATCTTCTTCCCGAAGATGATCTATGAAAATGGGATGAAGAACATGGGTAAGTTTTTAAAGAAAAGGATGGATCAAGGGGAGTTAAAAAAGAGGGATCCGGTCCTTGCCGCAAGGCAGTTTATGGGGAGCCTGGTATCGTTCTTTATATTTCAGGAGATACTCTCGGGCAAGAGGGTGGTTAACGTCGAGCCGGGGAAATTCCTTAACTTAAGCATAAAGATCTTTCTCGAAGGGATGTCAAAGGCATAGCATGAAGAGGTTTTTATTGAGGGGCATTATAATATTGCTGGTAGTAGCTGGTATTGGCCTATATTTCCGTGGCGGACACCAGGAGCGGAAGGCAGAAATCCAGGGTGCGGCAATAATAGAGGCCACAGAGGTAAACCTGTCTTCACAGATACCTGGAAGGATTATCGATATCAAGTTTAAGGAGGGTGACAGGGTAAACCCAAATGATCTGGTAATACTCCTTGACAGCGCAGAGATCGGGGCCCAGATAAAACAGGCTGAGGCAGACCTTGCAAATGCTAAGGCAGTCTACTTAAATTCAGAGACACTGCGAAAGAACGCAGAGTTGGGGATGAGGATTGCTGATGCTGATCTGGATAAAGTGAAGGTTTCCTATGAAGACGCAAAGAAGAACCTGGCCAGGGCAGAAGGGCTTTTTTCCGAGGGGCTCCAGCCGCAGAAGGATTACGACAGCATCCTCCTTGCGTTTAAGACGGCCGGGGCCCAGTTAAGGGTCTCCCGGGCCCAGAAGGACCTCACAAGGTCACAGTACCAGGCGGCCCTTGCACAGATAGATGCCTCAAGTGCAAAAATAAGACAGGCTGAGGCATCTATCGAACTTTATAATGCCAGATATGCAGATACTACCATCAGATCTCCCATATCGGGGCAAGTGGCAAAGAGATACATGGAGCCGGGCGAGATGGCAACCCCGGGCCTTCCGATAGTCACCATTATTGATCTCGCTAGGGTCTGGGCAAGGGTGGACCTTGAGGAAGACAAGCTCCTTCATGTTAAATTAAACGATAAGGCTATCATCCGGCCGGCTGCGCCACATGGCAGGGAGTACCAGGGAAGGGTGATAGAGATCGGGCCTGAGGGTGAATTTGCAACTCAGCGGGATGTCAAAAGGGGAAGGCAGGATATAAAGACCTTCAGGATAAAGGTAGAGCTGATCAATAATGACGGACATATGAGACCTGGGATGACCGCAGAGGTCTTTTTTCGGGAGGGATAAATGCCTTCTGTAGAGATCGGCAACCTGACGAAAATATATGGTAAAAACAGGGCGCTGGACAATGTGAGTTTTCAGGTTGAGGAGGGTGAGATATTTGGGCTCCTGGGACCTAATGGCGCCGGGAAAACCACCCTTATCAGGATACTTACAACTATCCTGCTCCCCACCTCAGGGAGTGCCAGGGTTGCCGGATATGATGTCCTGTCTCATCCCTCAAAGGTCAGGAGGCTGATAGGGGTTGTATCCCAGGCTATGACCTCTGACCTTGACCTCACGGCAAGGGAAAACCTCGATGTCTATGGCCAGTTTTTTGAGATCCCAAAAAGGGAGAGGCTCGAGAAGTTAGAATATCTCCTGGACATTGTCGGGCTTTTAGAACATGGCAATGAACTTGTGGCATCATACTCCGGAGGCATGAGGAGGAGGCTTGAGATAGCAAGGGGCCTTATCCACAAACCCAGGATACTCTTTCTGGATGAACCTACAATCGGCCTTGACCCGCAGTCGCGTCTTGTCGTCTGGGACCTGATCAGGAGGTTCATAAAGGAGGGTAATATCACGCTCTTTCTTACCACCCATTACATGGAAGAGGCGGAGACTATATGTAACCGGATTGCCATCATAGACAGCGGGAAGATAGTTGCCCTCGACTCACCGGACAGACTGAAACAGGAGATACCCGGATCTGACGTAATTGAACTCAGAATCTCCAGCATAACTAATGGGATAGCAGATGCCCTTTTAGCCATCCCGGGTGTAAGAGAGGTCGCATTAAACGGTCTTATCGCAAAGATAAACCTGGATAATGGCGCCCATCTGCTGCCTGCAATAATAGATGAACTTAGGAGGCATGATGTTGCGATAGAAGATATATCTATGAGGCAGCTGACACTTGAGGATGTCTTCATCCGTTATACAGGTAAATCAATAAGGGATGAGGAGATCAAGAAGGTAAGTTACTTTATCGGCGCAGGGGTGCCGAGAAGGATGTAATTTTTAAAAAATATGAAAACTATCGCAATTATAAAGAGGGATCTTAAGAAGTTCTTCAGAAATCCCTTGATAATCATAGTCAGCATCCTGATGCCGATGATCTATCTGATAGTTGTCGGTAATACCGTACAGGGGGAACTCAAGAACCTCCCTGTTGTCCTGGTAGATATGGACAGGGGCCCTTATGCCACAAGGGTAATAGAACTGCTACGTGCCATTGAGGCCGGCCCAAAGACCATCAGGGTCTTTTATATGAATAACCCGGAAAGGGCGATAGAAGATGTCAAGCAAGGTAAATATGCCGGGGCATTGATCATACCTGAGGGGTTTTCGAGGGATCTGATAAGAAGCCAGGGGGCCGAATTAGGTCTTTTTATAGATAATATAGATATAATATCGGCAAACGCTGTGCACGCATCCGTATTAGCCGCTGTGCCCTTCCTGACGAAGGAACATATTTCTGTCCGGGTTGACACTACAAGACCAATCCTCAAATCGGTCGAGCTCTCAAGAAAGATAGATTATGACCAGTCCCTTGTGCCCGGAGTTGTTGTCATGGCGGTCTTCATGGGGGCGCTGTCCACAGGCGTGTTTAATCTGATCATGGACAGGTTCCTCGGGATCCATGAGAGCTACCTTGTAACACCCCTTAATAAGATGGATATAGTCCTTGGGCTTATAGTAAGCGGCCTTATCCTGACAACCGGCATAGCAGTAATAGTGTTCGCCGCCTCATCCCTGCTCACAGGTATTTTTATGTTTCTCGGTCTATCCACATATATTATGATCGTCGCACTTATCATACTAACATCTTTAGGCCTTCTCGGTCTTATGTTCATACTCCTTGGAAGGGCAGACCATCCCAGGATAGTAGGTGTGTTTGGAGGATTCCTGAATGTCATCCTTTTCTTCCCCAGCGGTGCAATCTATCCCGTAGCAAGTTTTCCCGGCTGGCTCCAGGCATTTGCAAAGGCAAACCCGGAGGCATATGCCGTCCATGCCTTAAGGTCACTTATGTTCAGGGGCGGGGATGTCGCGGCAATAAGGTCGGACCTGATATTCCTCTCCCTCTTTACAACAGTAGTGCTTACTATAGCGATCGTAACATTTAAGAGGAGATTATAGGATAGAGGAGATATTTCGATGAATGCAAAAAAGATCCTATTTTTTAATTTTTGGTTTTTAATGTTTACTTTCTGTCTCGCCATAAATCATATTTCTACTAATGACGCATGGTCAGAGGAATATGACATAACTGAGATCTATCGCCTTATCCTCAAGAACAATCAGAAGATAATGATTGCAGATGAGGATATAAAGCAGTCATATCTTAGCAAGGACAAGGCCATGTCAGATATCCTCCCCAGCCTGACTGCCGAAGGAGATTATACCAGGAGGCCTGATGCGATCTCCTCTCCATCCGGCGCGCTTGTAAGGTCTGAGTCGGAGAGGAGCCTCCAGCTCACCATAAAACAGCCGCTCTATTCAGGCGGAAAGGCAACGGCAGGTATCAGAAGGGCAAACGCGGAGATTGAGAGGACGAAATACGACCATGCTATTATCATTGAGGATCTGTTACTCCAGGCGTCTAATCTCTATTATGAGGCGCTTAAGGCGAGAAGGAACGTGGGGATCGAGGAGGCCGAGGTCAAGAGACTCGAAGAACACAGGAGGTCTGCTGAGACCCGGCTCAGGGTCGGAGAGGTCACCAGGACGATCCTGCTCCGTGCGGAGGCGGAACTTTCCGGGGCAAAGGCAGACCTTATCAGGGTAAAGAATCAGTTAAGACAGGCAAAGGAGGATATCTCACTTCTTGCGGGAATAAGGGGCGATTTTGACATAAAGGAACCTAAACCGCTTGAGGCGCCACCAGGAACAGATGATGATCTTACTGTCCTGGCATACAAGGAGAGGAGAGACCTTGCAAGGGACGTTATCAGCCAGAAGATAGCAGGCGAGGATATACTGATCGCACGTGGCGGCTTTTTCCCTCAGCTATCATTGGAGGCGTCATATATCAACAGGGAGCAGGACCCGGAGGGAACTTTTCTTGTATCAAATGAAAGGTTTGCCGGATTAATACTCACCTTCCCTCTTTATAGCGGAGGGTCTGATCTTGCCACCCTCAGGGGCGCAAGATCAAAGCTGAGACAGGCAGAGATGGAGATATCACTTCTAAAGGATGAGATAGGCGTTGATGTAAGGAAGGCTTATCTGGACCTCGGGGCAATCAATCCCCTTATAGATAACCTAAAAGACAGGGTGGCCTTTGCAAAGGAGAACTACACAATGGTATCGAGGCAGTTCGATTTCGGCCTTGCCACCAATATAGATGTCCTTGATGCAAATACAACACTCCTTCAGGCTGAAAGGGAGTTATCTAATGCATTATACGACAGGGACATAGCAGTACTTAGACTCAAGAAGGTTATCGGGATATTTTCTTCAGGAGAGTGAAACAAGCTTAATAATAGAGGCTCAAAAGTCTTGGCCTTTGGAGGGGGCGAATAAAGGCCCCTTAGAACTTATCCAGCGAGCAAGGCGAGCGTTGAGGGGGAG
>CAYZUL010000002.1:26346-89350 GCA_964481895.1 uncultured Nitrospirota bacterium
TCCGGCTTTGCCGGTGGAGGGGGCGACGCAAGCCCCTTAAAACATATGCATATCATAATTGACGGATACAACCTGATCGGCATAAAAGGGCGGATGTGGGCAGACCTTGAGCCCCAGAGGGAGAGTCTGCTTCTTGACCTTGAAAGATATCAGAGGATAAAGGGAAACCCTGTCACAGTTGTCTTTGATGGATGGAGATCAGCCCTTTCGATAGAGAGCGAGGAGAGGATAAAGGGCATAAAGGTGATCTTTACAAGGGCAGGTGAAAAGGCTGATCAGGTGATAAACAGGATTGCAGAGGAGATGGGGAATAGATGCGTAGTGGTTTCATCTGACAGGGAGGTCTCCTCGTATGCCAGATCACAGGGGGCGGCTACTATGAGTTCAGGCGAGTTTGATGAGAGGCTAAAGCTTGCCATTTTAATGAGCGGGCATCCGGAGCAGAAGGATGAAGAGGATAGTGCCCCGACTCAGCAGAAGAAAGGAAATCCGAGGAAACTTCCGAAGTCCGAGAGAAGGAGGAGACAGAGGCTCAAGGGCCTGTAAAAGGCAAATAGGTATCACAAGATCCGGCTATTGAATCTATTACATGAAGTATGGTATAAAGAGACCGTCGGCGGCGTAGCCAAGTGGTAAGGCAGAGGTCTGCAAAACCTCTATTCAGCGGTTCAAATCCGCTCGCCGCCTCCAGTTAATCCAGTGCTGAATCTATCTTTTCAGGTATTGCCCCTGTCATACTATTACAATACGTTGCCCCATTCAGGCCAACCGGCTGGTAGGTAGGTACTATCTCCTGGAGCTGTTTTATAATAGCCTTAGATTCCCCCCTTACCGTTAACCCTTCCAGTTTAGATATATTTTCAAGCAGGAAGTCTAGCCCTGGCAACCATCCAGGAAATACACGGTTGATCCCCCTTACTGAAGAGGGCTTCACAGCCTCGTCATTCCCAACAGTCTCTTCATAAAGTTTCTCTCCGGGACGAAGCCCGACAAACAAGATTGGGATCTCTTTTCCCGGTACGAAGCCTGAGAGTTGGATCAGGGTGTGGGCCATGTCCACTATCTTTATCTGCTCCCCCATCTCAAGCACAAAGACCTCACCACCCTTGGCGATGGCCGCTGCATGGAGGACAAGGTGTACTGCCTCCGATATCAGCATGAAGTATCGCTTCACCTCCGGATGGGTTACGGTTACAGGTCCGCCGGCCCTGATCTGCTCAACAAAACGTGGGACCACGCTGCCGTTGCTCCCAAGGACATTTCCAAACCGTACCGCAAAAAATATACCATATCCGGCTTGATTCATCCCTTGAACAAGAAATTCACCTACCCGTTTTGTCGCCCCCATTACGCTGGTGGGATTCACTGCCTTATCAGTTGAGACCAGGATAAATCTCTGGATTCCATGCCGACTTGCAGCCTCGGTCATGATCTTGGTACCAAGGATATTGTTTTTCACCGCCTCATATGGGTTTAACTCCATCAGGGGTACATGCTTGTGGGCTGCGGCATGGAAGATAATCTCCGGCCGGTACTTTGCCAGTATGGAATTCACCCTGTTCAGATCGGTTACATCACCGACAATAGAATGGATCTGGCATGAATCGTTTTTTGATAATAACTCATTGTCCACGGTATACAGCCCATTCTCATATCGTTCATAAAGGAGCAAAGATGCAGGTTTTAATGCTGCAATTTGTCTGCATAGTTCTGAACCTATAGATCCGCCTGCTCCGGTAACCATGATACACTTGCCTTCAATCAGATGCCTGACAGGCTCCGGGTCGAGCTCCACAGGTGCCCTGTCCAACAGGTCTTCTATGGAGAGATTCCGGATCTGGCCAACGGTAACCTTCCCGTTCAGGACATCCCGGAGATTAGGCAGTGTCTTGATCGGCACCTTAAATGATTCCAGGGCCTTCACAATCTGTCTGGTTTCGGCTGGTCCTATACGGGGCATTGCAATCAGTACGGTATCGGGTGTATGTTTCTTAAAGATCGTTGGCAGATCGTACCTTGTGCCCAGCACCTTGATCCCATGGATCCTCCGCCCTACCTTGGTAGCATCATCATCCACGAACCCTATAGGCTGGGCGTTATAGAAGGGACTATGCCCTATCTCCCTGACTATCATCTCCCCGGCATCCCCCGCACCGAATATCAGCAGCCGCTGACCCAAATCGCGATGCCAGATCTCTTTACAGATTCGCCGGACCATGCGGATGCCACCCATAAAGATAATCAGCAGGATTGTATCTATAATGAACACCGATCGGGGATATCCTGTCGATTTAAAACCAAAATGGACCAGAGAATAGAATAAAAGCGTGCTGATGACTACCCCAAGGATAATATTTTTTAAATCCCAGATACCTGTGTAGCGCCAAAGCCCCTCGTAGAGCCGGAAGGGCATAAAAGTGAGCCCCCGGATTAACATGAGCCAGAGGAGCATCTGACCAAAGAGCCTTTGTGTATCAGTAGGGATTGCACCGTCAAATCTTAGCCAGAATGCCAAATAATTGGCGAAGAGGATAAGAACCATGTGAACAGCCAGAATGATCGGCCGGCGGCATCTCTTTATGAATTGAACCATGATAGATCCCCTATCTAAAGCTGTCCGTAAATTGCCTTAATGACTGTCATATTTTCCAGTTCCTCTTTATGTCAAGCAATACTCAGGCCAATTGCTTGACTTTAACATTTCTTTGAAATCCAAGGTTTATGTTGGCCCTGATAAGATACTTTTGAAATTCGGATTGATATCTGCGATATCGATATGTACAAGCTAACTTATTGTCCTATAGTCAATTTCTTGTCCTTGCAAATCATTCGGCGTATAATCCTGCTTCGAATTTTTTGTCGCTTACTCTATCTTACCCCGATCTGCACAGGAATCGACGGAAGGAGACCTTCAATGTTTCACCCCTTCGCTGCGCACGACCTTGAAAAAAGTCAGCGTCAATATTTTGAGATCGAAAATGAACGATCGATGATTTAAATAAAATTCGTCTAATTCGACTTTAACAGGAATGGGAAGATCATCGCGTCCATTGATCTGCGCCCATCCGGTAAGGCCTGGGACCAGCCTATGAATTCCCTTCTGAGTTCTAAGTTCAATTAAATCATTCTGATTAAAAAGAGCCGGTCTTGGCCCTACAAAACTGATGTCACCATTTAAAATACTAAAAAGCTGAGGAAATTCATCCAGGCTTGTTTTCCTTAAATAACCTCCAATCGGAGTGACATATCTTTCAGGATCTCTTAAAAGGTGGGTCGCTACAGCGGGCGTATCCACTCTCATTGTGCGGAATTTTGGCATCTTAAAGATTGTATTATTGATCCCCACACGATCCGACCAGTAAAAAATAGGTCCCCGAGATGTGAGTTTAACCAACAAGGCAATGATCAACAATGGAATGAAAAGGAAAACAATCAGTATCAAACTCATTACAAGGTCAAATATGCGCTTCATCGCCTGTATTGTGGAAATTGGGAAGTTAAGAGGATAAGAGGATAACAGAATAAGAAGATGACAAAATGAGAAGCTTTCCTCACTGATGTATTTACAAGCCAAACAAAAGTTTAACCAGCTTTGTGTCTGTATAATATAACCTCTTTCGTAATTCCTTCCTGGAACGAAATAGGATTGAAACCAAAAATATTTTTAGCGGCGGAATGGTCAAAGTCTTTATTCTCGTTTAAACGCATGATCTGCTCACTTTTTATCAGCGGCTTTGCGGACAGTTTTTCATATAACCTAAAAGCATATAGAGAAGGCTTGAAAGGTATATATATCTTCACAACCTTTTTATCAAGCGCACCGGCGGTTAAATCAACAAGCTCATTGTATGTATGGGGGAATTTACCGCTAATATTAAACTCTTTTTTGATTGTTTCATCGATAAACAAAACAGCAACAATAGATTCGGCTACGTCTTTCACATGAACGGGCTGCTGTAAATAGTCACCTGATCCGAATACGGGAATCAATGGAGAACGGGCGATGAACCTGATAAGCCATATCATGTTGCGGTCATCAGGCGCTCCGTAAATCATTGTAGGGCGCAATATGGTCCAATTTAGATTGGATGCGTTGATACGATCTTCCGCCTCCTGCCGCAATGATTTTGAATCGGCATTCAACTGTGTAAACAGGGCTGTTGTACTGATGAAGACAGCTCTCTTTATGCCGCACTCTTCCGCTGTCTTTACAATTCCCGGGGCATGGCCGAATCCGAGGGAAGCAATATTAATCAGTGCATCACATCCTGTCATAGCATGTTTCAGGCTTTCTAAATCAGCAAGGTCACCATATGCTATTTCATAACCAAAGTTTGTAATCTTCTGAATGTCGCTCGTAGAACGCACAAAACACCTGACGTCTCCTTTCCCCTTTAGAAGAGGAAGAACCCTCTGTCCGGTGAAACCCGTGGCGCCTGTGACAAGTATTTTCATTCGCCTTTACCGGTTAAGCAGACAGTTTTTCAATTAAATCCAGATATCTTCTTGCAAGCATTTTTCTGTCATAATTTTTTTTAACAAAGGCGCATCCGCTTTGGCCCATTTGACTGCGCTTCCGGGAATCGCCTTTTAATATTTTTATGGCCCGTACAAGTTCCTCCGGATTTTCAGGCGGAACAACTAAAGCTGCTCCTGATTTCATCAGGATATCGGCAGACTCGCCCCGCAGTGATGCGATAATTGGTTTCGCGCAAGCCATGATCTCAAACATCTTGGAGGGAATAAATGTGGAGAAACCGGCAACATCGCGTAAAGGGACCAGGCAGACATCGGACAAGTGATAGAAACTTACGGCCTTCTCTCTCGGCTGTCCCGGCAGAAAAGTTACGTTTAGCAAATGCCTGCTCTTCGCCGAATTTACCAGAGCCTTTTTTGCAGCGCCCTCGCCCACGAATAAAAAATGTATATCTCTTTCCGCCTGAATGCTCCCGGCGGCATCGAGGACCTTTTGCAGCCCGTGAGAACTCCCGTGCGCGCCGATGTACAAAACAATGAACTTATCTTCGGGAATGCCGAGCTCGGCCCTAAGCTGATTTGTATTTCCTTGACCCGCTTTATATCTATCAAGGTCTACACCATTGGTTATCACTTCTATCTTATCATCGGCAATACCTCTCCTTATCATATCTTTAGCAAAACCATTTGTAACCGGAACAACCAATGCAGCTTTGTGGTAAAGAAAAAGCTCAACAGCTTCGAGCATCTTGATAAGATACCGGTTTCTCAATACGCCAAGCTCAATGAATATACCGGGCCAGAGGTCTCTTACCTCAAAGATGTAAGGCACACGCCGCAGCCGGGATATTATGAAAGCGCTTATGACCGAGAAAAAATTCGGGGAGCTGACAATGAGGACATCCGGCCGCTCCCCTCTGAAAAGGCTGAGAAGTATGAGGCTTGCCATAAATGAGAGATGCGCAAATGTTTTTTTGAAAAACCCCTCGTTCGGCGTGGCATAAAGCCAGTGACGCCAAATACGGACATCATCAACAACCTCTTCCATAAAGATCTTCCCCCGGTATTCAGGCGGGATGATGCCGGTAGGATGATTCGGAAAACCGGTCAACACTGTAACTTCATGCCCCTGCTTCACCCATTCCCTTGTCATTTCCGATAAACGCGCCTGAGGGGCGCCAATCTCAGGGGGATAGTAGTGGCATATTAAATTTATTTTCATAGAGTAAGCCTGGCTTTAACCAGATTAAAAAACATGGAGGTCTTTCTTAACAACCCTCCCTGGCCGTTGGATTTGAACAACCACTCTTTCATGAAAACAGGATTCATAAAAAAATACTTTCCGTACCGCGCCTGAAATTTTTTCTTAACAAAAAAGGAGTGCAGGTAATAATACGCATCGAGTATCTCCTTCTCAGTCATGGTGTCCGTAACCATAACCGGCTTATACTCCTTTAAATACGTAGGTGAAGTGACATAGCGCGACCAATCGGTTATCTTAAGATAGCCCTTTTCTTTAGCCGTCCTGTAAAGTTCCGTACCGGGGAAAGGGCAGGCAATGGAAATCATTACATCCTCGCCGATGTCCCTCAGAAGCCCTGCGGTCATTTTTACCGATTCCATGTCTTCACCTAAATTGCCAACCATAGTAAAGGCCCCTATTTGAATGCCTGTTTCCTTTGCCCATTTATGCGCATTAATTATCTGTTCATTGGTGGTACCCTTTCTGGCGATCCTGCGAACGGCAGGGTTCCCTGATTCAACGCCGACATCAATTCTGATACAGCCGCTTTCTTTCATTTTTTGCAGCATTTCCCTGTCAATGGTATTTACCCGTGCGTTTGCCATCCACTTGAATGGAATTCCGCACTCTTTAATCAACCGGCATAATTCAAGGACACGCTCTTTTTTCAAGGTGATCATGTCATCGACAAAATCAAACTTTGTCATGCCATATTTTCCGTGAAGAAATTCTAATTCAGAGAAAATATTTTGCGCGCTGCGCGCCCTGAAGGCCCTGCCGAAGATAGTATGAGAATCGCAGAAGATGCAATAATTCGGGCAGCCCCGGCTTGAAAGCAGGGCAAAGGTATCGCCCTCTTCTATTGAAAAAACGGAGTACTTTTCTACTTTGATTAAATCCCATGCAGGGAAAGGGAGGGACTCCACGTCTTCAATGAGGGGTCTTGCGCCGGTACGGATTATTCCGCCGTTGTCTCTGAAACAAATACCGTTAATATGGTGAAAATGTGTCTCGCCTGAATTGACCGTATTAACAAGTTCGAGAAAAGTCATCTCTCCTTCACCAATCACTGAAATATCTATTGAAGGACATTCCTTAAGTATTTCTTCAGGAAGTGCTGAGACATGCGGGCCGCCCGCAACAATACAGACAGACTCTAAAGAAGACT
The DNA here is from genome assembly GCA_964481895.1 of uncultured Nitrospirota bacterium. Classification (GTDB taxonomy): domain Bacteria; phylum Nitrospirota; class Nitrospiria; order JACRHA01; family JACRHA01; genus JACRHA01. The sequence continues at coordinate 33,234 of CAYZUL010000002.1, forward strand.
TTATTAATTCAGCCAGACGTAGGCACTCACCGTGTTGATTAGTCATGAATGATATCCCGAGCGCCACGGGATTAAATTCCTTCACGAGTGCGGAGAGCTTTTCATCCGAATAGTTGTCAACATTCAGGTCCACAATCATGGGATTATACCCTTCTCTTCTCATAAAGGAGGCAAGATAAGCCAGTCCGAGAGGTGGGTTTTTTCTCGGATAAGTGTACCGGGGATAAATTAAGAGGATGTTGTTATTCATGAAAATTAAAAGTAACGCAATTTAAAATATACCTTCCAGAGTTGAGAGGTCATTTTGTTCCAGTTGGACTCAAGGTATGCCTGCCATTTTTTATGGTACTTCAGGAAAACTTTCCTGTCCGTCAGGTTATACATAGCAAGCATCTGGACGGCATGGAGCTTTTGGTAGTAAATGCTGGAAGGCATGAAAGGCTGTTTTTTATCATATCCCTGCGGCCAGTCATATGAAGTCCAGAATCCAAGGTCATAATTCTCAAGATTCGCCTCCAGCGTTTTGAGGCATTCTTCCCAAAGATTATGCGCGTGATCATCATTGAAATAAACCGCGTAATCCCTTACCCCCCAGAGAGCCCATATGAAACCATTCAGCACATGGTTCGGGGGATTTAAAATATATTCCTCCAGCCAGATAAAGCCGTCCTGATCGTCTAATACGCCTGCTTCATGTTCACGGGCCGAGGAATGAAAAGCCTTGTAGCCCTTGTGAGCCATTTCCGCATAAATTTTATTTCCGGTAACCTGGTGCGCCCTTATCAAAACAGAAAGGGCCTGTCCCTGCGCCAGCGCTGATCTCCATGGGGAGGATAGATAATTCCTCATCTCAAAGGGGAAATTGTATTCCCATAAAATGATACCGTCCCTGACAGCTCTGCCTTTATTTAAAAAATAATTTGCCTGGGTCAGAAAGGCATCCTCGCCTTTTTGATTATCAAGATATTTATCGAAGTATCCTAATGCCTGCTGCGCTATCGCGTTTGGATTATATTGCAATCCGATGCTCCCATGATAATTGAGCATGATAACACCGTCATCATCACAATGGTTTTTAAAAGCAGTCTTGGCGATGAAGTTCATGGGATAACGACGCACACCGGAGATGTCTTCATTATCCAATTCGTTTACTGACAACGGCGTATGCCAGAATGAGAGATTGGAATCACGGCGGTTTAAAATATAGGCATTAATGATTCGCGATAAATAAGCCTTCTTGTTTCTCATGGATGCATTCACTTAGAAAATGTCTGAAACTTTCATGCGCTGCAAAGTCTGATCGCCTTCGGTTGCCAGAGGGGTATAGAAAAGATACTCTGTTTTATTCTCTCCCTGAGGAAATAAAATTTGACCTAATTGAAAATATTTCATGGGCCAGGGGTCTTTTTTGAATTTTGCAAGACATTGCCATTCCAAGCCATCGCTGGAACCCCATATACAGGCATGGTTACTGGTGTTAACCTCGCTCGGTTCAATGGCTGTTGAAAAGAATAGGCGGTCACCGACCTTGCAGCCCCAGTAAACCGAGCTTTCAACAGATGCAAGCTCTTCTAATTTTCCGGAATTTTTATTAACTCTGTAAATGTAATTTTTTTCATAAGGAGTGTCTGTGCCGAAATACATATAATCTCTTGTGAAGATAAGTTGAATAGCCCTGTATTGCTGGCTACCGCTGATCACTTCTTCCAGCGTCTTAAACCGGTCGCATGTAACCCATATGCCGGATTCGCGGTCATCGTCACCTGTGGTCACCCAGATCCGGTTGTCATATGGATCGCAAAAGACACCATGCACGTGCCTGATACTATTCTTTTTAAATGTGTAGGCAATATCCCATGACTGTGCATGGTCTGTGGATGTATATATATTTACTTCTTCTCTTCCCGGATTGTCGAAATATTCTCCCCAGAAAAGGCCGCCGCCCGGCCCTTCACATATAAAGAGCGGCCTTGAGCCTCTTGGAATTGAAAAAGGTTTATTCACATTTCCGTTGACGGTTTCATATGTCTGAATAGTACGCTTCGCCACAATCAGAGTCTTTCCGTCTTTTAAGACTCTTATGGAATGAACTCCTTTACGCAACAGGCGCGCGTGTAATCTTGAGTATGCACATGCGCCGCCGTTTAAAGTTGCAGGATACTCCCTCCATGACATGCCGTGATCATCGCTAGTGCAGATCCTGTTGCCAATCTGGGCATAGACCAACTTATCATTGACATACAGAAATCTTGCCCTCTCCCCATCTATTAATTTATTCGCCAAATCATCCTTTCCGCTCTTCATATCTTTTCAGCCATCAGGTGATACGACGGCGACATGAGTAAAGATTTACACAATACCTGATCAACATGGGCCAACATATTCCCAGACAGGATACGCCAGAACACAGGAGGCAAAGCGTAACCTCCTTTTAGGGAGTGAATTATAAAATTATTTTTTTTCAGGGCTTCAGCAACTTGCCGCGGTGTCATGGCATCGCGTTTTCTGAATATTCTGTTGTAGTAATTGGAAGGGTTAGTCTCCTGAAAGACCACACGTCCACCAGGTTTAAGCAGCATGTCAACCAGTTGGAGCATCTTTTCATTTGGAATTAAATTGTTAAATGAAAATAAAAAGTTTATTGCGTCAAACTTCCCAAGTTGCTCCCAATTTACTTTAAAAACATCTTCGCGGACAAGAGAGATATTCAGTTTACGCCCGGAAATCTCTTCATAAAGTTTTTTCCTTTTTTCTACTAAATCGCATACGTCCTGTCTGACATCGCAGCCAAAAACTTCCGCCCCCGATAACGCCATTAAAATAAGCTGGTTCCCGCAGCCGGAGCCAATTTCCAATATTTTATAATCTGCATCTGTACGGCCAATCAGAAAGGCCATTGTCTCTGCCAGGTTTCTTGCAAAATGATTGAGGAAGAATTGTCTGGTGTCTGGATCTATATACTTTCCATAGTAATTTTTTTTATCCTGTAGCAGTCCAGATGCCCATTCGGGATAATTATTTAATGATGCCTCCCTCAAGAGATTAGAGTACCATTTATTCAATTTGTCCTTCGTCAAAGGAAAATCTTCTCTTTTGGGTATATAAAAATTCCCTGCAGCTACTTGAGAGAATGATTTTAAATAATTCATGTTATTGAATCATTCCCTCTTTAATATTAGATAGAACAAACCGGAGCTTTCCACGCGGTGTCCGCTGTAATTGGTTTACATAATTAATGTTTATTTCAGTGTTGTCTCCCAATCTTTTTCTTAACTCATACATCATCTGGTTTTCATCTTTTTTGTCATACTTGGATCCCTTTACTATTCGCACTTCTATATGCCCCGGAATGCTTTGATATAACTGCGCTTCACGGATGTTTACTGAATCCTTGAAGACATGGTCCATCCTGCCTATCCTGACGCCGTTTTTCAAAATTACGTAATCTTCTTTTCTCCCATCAATATTCTTTACAACCCGTCCGGGTCTTCCACAATCACATTTTTGTTTGCTCAAGGAAACAACATCCCCGGTATCATATCTTATTAACGGGGTGGCCGGATTTGTGAAATTTGTTCCTATAAGCCTATAGCAGTCATCATCAGGCAGCGGAATAAATTCGACCGCTGAGAAATCTTCATCCACATGCATATTCCCGAGCTCACATTCAGAAATATTTGCAACAGCCTCAGCCTGACCGTAATCCTGTATAGGCTTAAGACCGAACGCCTTTTTTATCTTTTCAATTTGATGGGGCATTAAGTTTTCAGAAGACAAGGCAATTCCCTCCAGCTTGTATTTCAAAGACTCTTTTCTGTTTATAAGATAGTCTGCTAATAACGCTATCAGGGACGGATAACCTACCAGCAAGGGAGGCATTCTTTTATTAATCTCATCAACATAACAGCGGAGATTTTTCTCAGACATATGATAACCGCTAAATATTATCTGTCTGCCCGGAAAATTATCTCGCCAGAACGGGGGGCGGTTTTGCCTGACAGGTACAACAGAACGTCCACCAAAATAACCCCTCCATATATTGAGATTAAGACCATGCCAGCCCAGATAACGCCAATAAATGGAAAATTGCTCCATGATTGAATTCCGGGTAGTGGCAAAACGTAACCCACCCCCCGTGGAGCCACTTGTGTGTGTAATAACCCTTTTATTTCCGGGGATATTTTCTGAAACAAATCCTTCTAAATTGTTTTGCACCTGCTCTTTTGTAAGAATTGGAAGCTTTTGCAAATCTTCAAGACCCTTAAAATCATCAGGATGCACACCTGAACTTTTAAATAAATTTCTATAATAGGGGACGGACTTATAACTCCAATCTATAAAATTTCTAAGCCGATGATTTCTAAATACACAAATTTCATCGTAGGATTTAAATGTCCTGCCTTCTGCATCTTTTAATAATCTATAAAAATTATGGTTATATCTGAATCTTTTAATCCTCCATCCCTCAAAAGAACATAGGATGTTCTGAATTGATACGGGCAAAAAACCGTATAAATTTTCACTCTCCATCTTATTAAGTATAGACTGCAAATTAAGATTTCCAGATATTTATTATTGGTTAATTCTTTAGTGGGTTACAGTTGCATAATTCAGTGATTGAGGTTCTGGAATACTATCTCTACACCATAACTCATACCACTGTTCCAGCAAAAGATACGCCCATATAAAATCAACGAACTCATCATCGCCTTGAAAGAACCTGGTCAGCACTGTTTCCATATTCGTATAATTTATGAATGGAAGTTTCCGTTCCCGAATATACGTCCTTAGATTATCTGCTAAGGCTCCCTGTAACCACTCTTTTAACGGCAGGTCAAAACCCATTTTTTTTCTCAATATCACATCGTGAGGAAGTACTTTTAAAGCAAGCATTTTTAGTATATGCTTGGGTTGAAATCCTTTTAACATAACTTTTTGAGGAATGCTGTTAGCAAATTCAATTAGTCTGTAGTCAAGCAGGGGAACCCTTGCTTCAATGCTTACAGCCATTGTGGCCCTGTCAGTTCTGTTGAGAATATCATCGGGCAAACGTAGACGCTGGTCGAAAATGCAGGCAGAGTTAAGAGGAGAAGCTGAATTTTCTCCATACTTTTCCAACGAATCCAAAATGCTTTGAAACGGGTTAATGTCCTCTTTTAAAATATGAGAAAGAAGTTTAAAACTACTGGTGTGGCCCGTCCCAAGGAATCTCCAGTGTTTATCTTTAATCAGGATATAATCCTGTTCCCGAAAAGAGTCTCTTTTTAATAAATGCATAAGATTGCATAGCAGGCTGGAACCGAAGGGGATTTTATTTGCTGCATGTAGTACTACGAATCTTAGATATGAATTATATCCTGCAAAAAGTTCATCACCGCCTTCACCGGACATCATGACCTTTTTGCCGTGCTCTTTTGCAAAACGCGAAAGCAGGAATAGTGCTAATGCACTTGGGTCTGATACAGGGTCATCATTAAAAAATGTCCATTGATTAAGGGTCTCTAAAAAATCCCTTCCGTTGACTCTCAGTTTATTATTAGTAACACCAAGATGATTAGCAACTTTGTCTGACCAGAAACCTTCATCATGATTTCCGCCAATAGAGATGACAAAACCATCGACATTCTCTGCTCCACCTTGAATCATTTTGGCTGCAATAAGACTTGAGTCAACCCCTCCGCTTAAAAAAATGCCAAGCGGAACATCGCTGATTAATTGACCTTGTACGGAATCAGATAAAAGCTGCTCAACCTTTTCAAGACACTTTTTTTCAGATAAATCCATATCAATCGTTGCCATGGGTTTCCAGTATGTTGATTCTTTGCATGTTTTAGCTGCAGTATCCCAGATCATGAAAGACCCCGGGGATAACTTCTTAATCCCCTTGAACATCGTATCGGGATGTACAGGGGCACGGAAGAAAAAATAATTGGCAACTTGCTCTATATTAATTTCAACCTTTATGTCGTTGTGACACAAAATTGCCTTTGGCTCTGATGCAAAAATAAATTTCCCTTTTACGGCAGCATAATAAAGCGGTTTAACGCCTATATGGTCTCTTGCCAGAATAAGTGAATGGTTTCGGGAATCCCATATTGCAATGCTGAATATTCCATTTAATTTTTTAAATACCTCCGTACCCCATTCTTCATATCCATGAATAATTACTTCTGTATCTGAATGATGGCTGAGAAATCTATGTCCGCGGCTTTCAAGTTCCTTCCATAAACACCGATAATTATAGATTTCTCCGTTGAACACTATCCATATTGTTTTATCCTCATTGGGCATGGGCTGGTTTCCGGTTTCCAGATCAATTATAGACAGTCTTCTGTGCCCTAATACACATTCACTTGAAAAATAACTCCCCTCTCCGTCAGGTCCACGATGATAAAGATACGATTTCATGGTCTCTATCAGTCGTCTGTCTTCTTTTTGACTAATTGAGGGGCTAAATCCGCAGATTCCACACATGATTTTATTTAAGGAGAGGAGATATTTATTGCAACCAAAGCAAAATAAGTTTAACGCAGGTCTAATAACGCAGGTCTAATGCATAATTGTAACACTGCTTCATAGTGACACTGAATATTTGCCATCTATAAAGGTTTTTCATTGAAGAATTGTCTACATTTTGCATGTGTTCTAATGCATATTTAACCTTATCGCAAAATTCTTTTTCTTCACAGTTGACATCAACAATAAATCCATTACGAAAATCATGAATAAGAGAGTTCGCTATCCCTACGTTAGTGGTTACAACTGGCTTATCCATACAAAAAGGTTCTAATAGGCACCAGCCAAATGTTTCTGACCGTGAAGGTACAACAGCTACGTGTGCCTTATTCAGAGCACCTCTGACAATGTCTCGACCTACGCGTCCCATAAAAACAACATTATTTTGAATACCAAGTCGTTTTGTATATCTCATACACTCACTAAGTAAAGGCCCATCTCCTAAAAGATATAAAACGGTATCATCCATCAAAATACTTTTTAAAGACCGTAATAAGAATATGTGCTGTTTTACGTTATAAAAATCAGCAATATATACAATTCTTTTTTTTTCATTTTTCAAGTCTATTTTTCTCCCTTCTATATCATAACAACGAATATCAGTTGGAGACGAGTTAAAGAAATTATCTTCAATGCCTAACGGAAAAACGAAAGCATTTTGAGGGGTTTTTATAAACCAAAAAAACTCATTCCGGCTTTTTTCACAAATAAAATGCCAGATATCAACGACTTTTCTGTACTTAGAATATAAGTAGAGCGTAAGAGGAGCTTTCCCGAATCGCCAATAATTCCTATAAGCATGAACGGTTATTACTATTCGGTCACCAGGACGTTTTAATTTTGATGCAATTTTTAAATGTAAAAATCCTTGGCAATGAAAAATTAGTTTCTTATGGTTAGATTGTAGTTTTATAAAATCTTCTAAAGAAGCAATGTCGATTACTTGAATATTAGCTGTTTTTAATTTTTCTATATACTTTTCTGTCTTTTCAATTTTTTTGTCAAATACAGCTATTGGCTTTGTTATTGAACCTAAGCTCATAGCCATATTGCAAATATGTTCTGTAATACCTATACCTTTATCATATGTAAAAAATATAATTAAAAAATCTTCTTGATTAGAAGGAACCATTGCTGCCAGCATTTTTTGTTCCACAAATGATGTAGTTGCCAATACCTTCTGGTGAGTATATATTAGTGAAACCATTTTTTCTAAACCATCCGATTACTTCTGACCGTTTATGCGTACTTGCATATCTTGGGGAAAGGGCGTCAAACCATTTCATTACCATAGAGCGAAACAGCATTTTACGACCTCTGCCATATTCAGCCCATCCCTCCGGAGTAGTTAACAAAAGAGGGCGGAAGATACGATACAGTCCATGAAAAACATACATCGGCAAAGAAAGGAAATAACATAAAAAAAGTAGTTCTCTGTGGCCCAGACAATTCAAACCTAAAAAGTCATATATTTTTTTGCTAACCCTAAACGGGTTCGTTCGTGAAACCTCGCTGTAATAAACATAGACTAACAATTTTCCACCTTTTTTAACGAGTCTGGTGAGCCTGCCAAACGCCCCTGCCGGATCAGGCGTGTGATGCAGGACTCCGAAGCTGTAGACCATGTCGAAGCTTTCTTCCGCAAAAGGCAATTTGAATATATCAGCTTTGGAAAATACAAGATTGCCTGTATCAGAATGTCTCTCAGCAATTCCAGGCAGGTAGTCGTGGATATCTATGGCGTAGACCTCTGCACCAAGTTTGGCTAATTGTGAAGCCAGGTTTCCGTTTCCACAGCCGGCATCCAGAACTTTTTTCCCTGTAATTTCATTTTCACTAAACTGCGTTGAATTAAGAAAAGCCTCCAAAGCCTCATTGCAGGGAACGCCGAAAAGGAGATTTTCATCTTCTGCATTATGTTTTACTGATAACTTCCACTCGTAACCAAAGCTTTTCGCGGTAGACTCGTGATTACAAAGATTTGCCAGAAAGTCAGGTGCTCCAGATGTAACTGGATAAGATTTACCGCAATCTTCACATATAAGTTTCCCAGTTATGATTTGATTATACTGAAGGTGAGATAGATCAAGCATTCCCATGTCTATCGGGCATCGGAGTGTTTTGTACATATCATACTCCTTAACGAGATTCATACAGAATCTATTTTTTTTGCACAGAAGGTTTTCATTCGTGCTTAAGACTTATTTTGATAAAAAATTTCTTTTTGATTTTTGCCAGAAATGAAATTTATTGTGAATCTTGTTATATATGTCTGCATCGGCACAGCGGTAACAACAGTCGCCCAACAATGCTTCTTTATTTTTCCATATCTGTTTTCCTTTTTCCCTGTATTTTTGCATTAATGAATCATGCCAGATATCCATGAAGCTTTTTTCATATAGAGTCCCCACAGGAATACCGCAAGCACAACAAAAACGGATGCTTCCGTCGGGGCTTATTCCCGTTGGGCCGACGTAGCCCGCGTAGCAATTATCCGGGAGTTGGCTATTTCCAATATCAGGCATCATTCCTTGGGTGTTAAACGAGAAGTTCTTAAAACTGAATTCAAGAGAAGCGTTGGTTTTTAATCTATTAAATTCAACAGCAACTTCTTCTAACTGGGATTTATTTAACTTTAGATACTCTTTATCACGAGAATATATTCGCACATTTTCAAAATTAATATTTTCTCCACCCACTTCTTTTGTCAGTCTTACCATATCCTCGATATCCTTATAATTAATCGTAGTTATGACAAAAGAAATAGATAATCTCGGATATTTAATATGTCTTTTTCTTTTTTCTTCATTTAAATACAGGAGGTTGTTTTTTATTTTGTTAAATGTTTTGGCTGGCTGATTCAAATGGAGTCTTTCATATGTTTCACCTGATGCTGCATTTAAACTTATCCCCAGGGCATCTAAACGCAGAGCCAGTAATTTATCCACAATGTCTTTTGATAGTTTATATCCATTGGTAAGAATACCCATGGTCATCTTGTTTTTTTTGATTTCCGCCAAAATTTCAAGAAGATTGGGATGTGCAAATGGTTCACCCCAGGATATAAAATTTACGTGTTGTGTACCCATTTTCCCTAAATCCTGAATGCATTGCTTTATCAAGTTAAAAGGCAATGTCTTCTTTGGGTCATCTATAAAATCTTTCTGAAAATGGTCATATTTGCAGAAAATACATTGATAATTACAACGGTCTGTTATCCCTAAATAAACGCTGTATGGACCTGCGATAGGCTTTTTAAAGTATGTTCCAAGAACAGCTTTAGATAATCTGAATGTTTTACTTAAAGTCATATATATTAAACGTACCTTATTTTGTTACCCTTGCATTTCCGTTATTGCCTGATAAAATTGCTCGCCTGTTTCTTCCCATGACTGAACGAATTTCTTGGAGCCCATTCTTGCATTCTCTCCAAGTTTTATCCGTAATTCACGATTTGTAACCAATTTACCGATTGCCTCAGCCAGTAGTTGAATATTGCCAGGAGGAACAAGAATTCCAGTTCTATTGTCGTCTATTAATTCTAAAGCCGAACCAGAACTAAATGCTACTATGGGTAACCCAAACTGCATTGCTTCGGCCAGCACCATGCCAAATGCCTCTTCAATTCCAGTAAATACAAAGAGGTCAGTCCTAAGAAATAATTCTTTTAATTCTAATCGCTCCACCCATCCCAATAACTTAACCCTATCTTCTAAAGAGTTTTCTCTGATAAGCACTTCTAGCTTCTCGGCGTAAGATGGAATGTCATCAGGGTCACCGGCGATTCTCAGGTTCAATCGATTATAAATCTCAGGGTATCTCTGTCTAATAATTGCAATGGCTTGTATTAAGAAATGTAACCCTTTACGGGGAACGTAGTTTGAAACCGTGAGAACTTGGACGACATTATCATTGCTGTCCTTTTTTAAAAAGCTGATACCAGCAAAATCGCATCCTGGATAAACAACCTTAATGTTTCTTTTCCTAAAACCCAATCTTTCACATCCTTCGGCTGTTGTTACACTGTTAACAATAGCTCTATGTGCCGGCAGCAAAGCAATGGCAGAAACCAGTTTATCAATGAATTTTAGAATGCCATTCCTCTGAAAATGGTAATCAAATAACTGGACGAACATAACAATCTTTACATCTGTAAAGATCCTTGCGACCCAGTTAAAAATAAATAACCATGGGTGCATATAAAAGGCTTCAACTATTATTTTTTTTGATTTTGATTTAAGCAAAAGACTGTGAATTAGTTTAAGGTTTGATCGTATAAAGGTCTTATTCTTACCTACTTCGTTAATATCTTTTAGGGTAAATATATCAACAATCACACCCTTCGATTTAAGATAATTGATGACTCTTTGATTATAAAAATCACCGCCTGTTTTGATTTCTTTAACCGGCTCTACCGTAAGGTACGTAATCTTCAAGGGAGTCACGATTAGATATTCCTTAAGCCAAAGTTATTTTCATGGATTCCGCAAACTTTATTGAATGGGGGCGGAACCTGCCAAAGTCGATTTTAGCAATACGGTCATTTTCTGATATAATCTAAACCTGGGCAAGGTGCTTTGAACCAATTTGCTATAGTAAATTGGAGCAAAAATTGTTAACAACCATGCATATTTCGGATTTTTCCTTATAATATTCCTGCACGTCACTTTTTTAGAGATAACACGGGTTTTCCTCAATGCCCTCTTCCTGTCTTTATAGGAAAGTTCCGGTGTGACAAAGAGAGGTTTGTTACCAAGGTTTCTATTCAGGTAAACCTCCGGGGCTTTGGTAAAATAACACCCGGGGGTTTGTTCAATATATTGAAAGAGTTCTGAAGCATAATATGGCACAGGGCTGAAGAAACCAACACTTGCAAACGGGTATTTGAGAGCCAGTCTCATACTATCCTCGATGTCCTGCCACGTCTCGGTCGGAGAACCAACGAGAAAGGTCGGACGTATATCATAACCCAACTGTATGCCTGCCTTTATTGCTTCTTCTATTGTCTCAAGATTTTCACCTTTTTTTAGTACACTTAATACCCTGTTGTTACCTGCTTCAACACCAATTGAAAACCTGCAGCAACCAACCTCTTTCATCCTTTTCAATAGAGCATAATCAAGCCTGTCTGCCCGAATTCCATTGCCCAGGGAAAACTTAATCTTCATTCCACTTTTTTCAATCTCATCACATATCTCATAGACTCTTTTTTTAATTTGAGTAAAATTATCGTCTAGGAAAGCAAATGTTCGAACTCCGCGGCTGTACCAGTACGTCAGTTCATCTATAACGTTTTTAGCACTCCTTATTCGGAATCTCCGACCGATAGCTGCATTAACGGTACAGAAGATACATTGGTAGGGACATCCCCGTGACGTAGTAATATTAATTTCGAGCGTTCCGGGATTAGAGCCAAACCGGGCTTTGTATTTGTCTAATTCAAATTTTCTGTACCGGGGGAAAGGAATTTCATCGAGGTTGGTAATGAACTCTCTCTCTCCGTTGAAAACAATTTGACCATTCTCCTTTCGATAGATAAGTCCTTTGATGTCCTGTAAGGACTGGCCATCCAACAAGTCCATAAGTGTTTTTTCACCTTCACGAACTACACCATAATCGATATAAGAACATTCCTTTAATACTGCTTCCCTTAAAGATGAGATATGCGGCCCTCCTACTATTATTTTCATCAAAGGGAAAGCCCTTTTAACTCGTTCAAGGAGCGCATAGGCATCCTTAAATTTATAACTTATCATTGAGCATCCTAAAAGATCAGGTTTGAATTGAGCAATTTTATTCAGGAGATCATTGATTTTGTAACCAAGAGCCATATCCAAAACATCGCAATCTATGCCATGCTGTTCTAATGTTTCAACTAAATACCCTAAACCTATTGGAAAATACGGAACGGGGCTAAACGCTGATCGCTTATACGGAGGTTGAATAAATAAGACACGTTTATATTTCATTGCCTGATATCTATTTGATTTAAGGAATTTTCGGAGTCATTCTTATGCAGAAAAGTTACATCCATAGATTTTGCACTGCTTAAAATTCAGGTAGTAATATGTTTATTTTTAAATGCTTTCATGTCAGCGTCAACCATCATTTTGATCAATGCTTCAAAAGAGAGCGACGGTTTCCATCCCAATGCCTTTCTTGCCTTACTAAAATCTCCTATTAACTTATTGATTTCCGCTGGCCGATAAAGCTTTTCATCAACATTAATATACTCCCTCCAATCAAGGCCTGCATAGCTAAAGGCTAATTCTACCAGCTCGCCTACTGAATGGACATCTCCTGTAGCAATAACATAATCATCTGGCTTATCTTGCTGGAGCATAAGCCCTCATTTTCATGCATAGTAATACAACTTATATATCATAGGCTCAACACCTTCTCCAGCCTCCCCCCTAAACCTCTCAAACAAAAACTCATGTTCCAGCCGCTCTCTTACAGCCTGACCCATGGAATGACGCAAGACCTCATTAGGGATTATGGCTTAGGGCGTAATAGGTTTTGGTTTTCTATAGCCTTAATGTCGGTCTCTATCATCATCTGGATCAGCTCTTTAAATGATACTTTTGATTCCCATCCAAGCTTCTTCTTTGCTCTACTAAAATCCCCTCTAAGCTCGTTGATCTCTGCCGGCCGATAGAGTTTTTCATCGGCTATAACATAATCCCTCCAATTAAGTCCCACACAGTTGAAGGCTGATTCTACAAACTCCCTTACCGAATGGGTCTCCCCAGTAGCAATGATATAATCCTCAGGCACATCTTGTTGCAGCATGAGCCACATGGCTTTGACATAATCAACTGCATAACCCCAATCCCTTTTAGCCTCTAAGTTACCAAGTCTCAACTCCTTTGCCAGACCCAACTTAATCTTGGCAACTGTGCTTGTAACCTTTCTAGTGACAAACTCAAACCCCCTTCTGGGTGATTCATGATTGAAAAGAATTCCGCTTAAGGCGAAAAGTCCATAGGCCTCACGGTAATTTCTTGTCAAATCAAAACCTGCAACCTTGGAAATACCATATGGCGACCTAGGATGAAAAGGGGTATTTATTCCCTGGGGTGTTTCCTTAGCAAGGCCAAACATCTCACTTGAGGCAGCAAAGTAAAACTTACAATCTGGGGCCTTTTCTCTGACCGCAGACAGGATAAAGTGGGTCCCATTTATGTTGGTATTTATTGTGGAGAATTCATCTTCAAATGAATAGCTAACAAAGCTCTGGGCAGCAAGATGATAGCATTCGTCAGGCTTAATCTTCTCCACTACATTGAATATGCTTGCATAACTTTCAAGGGAAGCAGGATGTAAAATTATCTTATCCAAGATATGTCTTATACGCCAAAGCCTATGCTCTGGGTCTTCAATTGCTACTCGCCGTACAATTCCATGCACCTCATAGTTTTTTTCTAAAAGGAACTCTGCCAGATAGGAGCCATCCTGTCCGGTAATCCCGGTAATCAAAGCTTTTTTCTTTGACATGATTACATCAACTCATTCTGCTGTGCTTGGATATATAATGGGATTTGGATAAATATGGAATCATAGCAGCATAGCATCAAGCCTTTAATAAAGTTCAGCAATCCATAATTAGATTTTCAATCAAACCAATAAAAATCAAGATCATAAATTTTCGTCAAGATTTTTATCAATTAAATCAAAAACAAATTTGGTTCTTGCTTTTAAAGATTCGTTTTGCGCTATTTGAGTCATTTCCTTTATAAATCTATGGTCATCCTTTTTCTTAAGAGCTTTTTCAATTGCCAGAATAAAAGATGGTACATCGTTGCCAATTTCAATTATGTCTTTAAATCTCATTATCTCCCTTGTAGGAGTTGCAACAATTGGTACGCCAGCAGCCATATACTGCCACATCTTGTCTGGATTAACGGTATGAGTTAATTCATCAACGGTATAAGGCATGATTGCAACATCAAATCCCTTTAAAAAGGAAGGAAGTTTATTAAAATCCTGCCAGCCTAGGTGTTGGGCATTAGGGTACTTCCACAAGTTTTGACAAAATTTTCTTGCATTAGAGTGTATCTCTCCAATAAAAACAAATGACCATTCTTTTTTCAAAGAGATTACCTTTTCTAATAAATCATAATTATACCACTTGAAAAGATTCCCCATAAAACCAATTATTGGACGGGGGAAAGGCTTGAGTTTTTCTGGAATGGGCGTATTAGGATTTTGGGCCTTATGAAACATCTCATAATCACAAGCATTTGGGAAATAATAAGTGTTGGAATTAAATCCTAATAACCGCTCGGTCAGAGATTGTGATGTTGCAAAAATTAAATTTACACTTCGTGCAAGCTTTTCTTCTTTAACTAATACAGAAATGTCTCTGTTTTTTATGCCCAAAAGGGAATGGTCATCATGACATTCGTATATGGAAAGGTTTTCACCTGCCATATTCAAATAATTCAAATGCAATGGATGCGCAAACCATGCAACTTTCTTTCTAGAATGGCTGATGCCCAAACCATTCAATGCAATCTTAAGCATATGCCGAATTTTATTAAGCGATATCGCAGACAAGGGAAAATTTCTATCAATTAAGCTTAAAGGCAATAAGGATGGAAAGCTATATACAAATAAGTTTTCTTCGTATTGCATGCATTTCATCTTTAAATCTTTTCTTATGCTTAATCTAAGATATTTTAAAGGAAATAGCACAAAAGGAATAATGTTTGTGATAACTACTACTTTACCAATCTGTCTCATCTGATTAGCAAAAGTATAAATAAGAGGAAATCGATATTCGTCAGATATAGAGGAAGTCCCTATTCCCCTCGAATTTGTGTACATGATAATATCGAATTGATGCTTCATTTAGAGTCCAGCATATAATATCGAAGTGTAAGCTGCCCCCCGGTATTCGTGGTTATTTCTGGAGAACCCATAACCATGGCCTCAATCAGCATTCATCAAATATGTGCTCAAGTAGTTTCGAACTTTTGATGGAATAATCTTATATAAAATCATTTTAATATAATAGATCAATACAGGGAGATTAAATTTTGCCATAGCTCTTTGGGCTCGCCTCTCTATAATAGTAGGTGTCAAGTCTTCTGTTTGTATGTAGCGAAATTCACCAGGCAAGAGAATATCTTCAGAATATTCATGCAAAAGATAACCCTTTTCCTTACATTCTCTGTAAAGTCGGGTGTTTGGATCCATCCTTAAGGGGAAAAAATTAAAACCTCCAACTCCTGCACGCTTGAGTCTTTGTGCGTATTTTAATGTACATTTGAAGCTCTCATCAGTTTCTCCCGGGAAACCAGTGATGAAAAATACCTCTGTCGAAATTCCAAGCTGATGACAGATCTCAATGGTTTTAACGGCTTTTTCAAGATTCACTTTCTTATTCATTAACTTCAGGATCTTTTCATCTCCACTCTCAATGGCAATACACAGTTTTTTTACTTTGGATTTCTTCATCTTCTCCAGCATAAGCTGATTTAGCGTATCGGCTTTGACTCCACTTGATGCTTCCCAGGTACATCCAAAGTTATTATCTATCAACATGTCCAAAAACTTTATCATTCTATGAGAATCAAGAGTCATATTGTCATCATCGAAGAGCAAATGCTCAACACCATATTCATCAACAAGTTGTTTTATTTCACTGATTAAGTTCTCTGGGGTACGTTTTCTATAACGATATCCACAAATAGAATGTACTGAACAAAAAGTGCAGTCAAACGGACAACCCCTGCTGGTAATTATGGAAGTAGTCCTTTTCTTTGTCCTTCCCCTATTCGAAAAGTAAAGATATTTATCCATATTCATAAGATGTCTGGCTGGAAAAGGAATCGTGTCTAAGTCCCTAATTTGCTCAGCTTGCCCGTTATCTATAATTATGCCGTCTTTTCTAAAAATCACACCTTGGATATCTTCCGGAGGTTTGCCTTCTACAAGACTCAACATTGGTATTTCACCCTCACCGCAGATCAAGAAGTCGACTGACTCGTAAAAAACAGCCTTCCGCAGAATTGAAGGTAACCCACCACCTACTACTATAGGAATGCATTCATAAGCATTTTTGATATTCTCTGTAAGTTCTCTGACTATTTTATCATGACCCGAAAAAGGAGCAGTAATACCTATAAAATCAGTATCTCGTGGTATTCTTGCAATAATATCCTTATAGGATAGTCCAATCCGCTTGGCTTTCTGAAATCTCGTGGAAACTACTTCGATGGTATTCATGCCTTCTACAAGGGCATCAATGAATCGTACTTCGTGTCCATGTTTTTCTAAGAAGGCCGCTATATAACCCAAACCGAGATTAGACGAAAGATAATCTAATCTCAATTTAAAATAGTGAGGTGGTGCTATCAATAACACCTTTTTCTTCATGTTCTTATTCTCCATTACTTTTTTATAAACCACTAAAAATAATTGGTAATATTGTAATGGTCTATATTAGCGAGCCAACTTCTCTTCCCAATAATTATAGATTGAAAACCACTACCACAACCGATATCCAGAATTTCTTCATCGCCAGAAAATTTGATTCCCCTGAAAATATCTTTAAACTCGTATATTTTGAAAGGATTTTTACATATATATATTTGGATATGACCCAAAAAAAATAACGCCCGTTTAATTATATCTTTAAGTATACTCATTGAGATTAACTACTATTTATCATTTCGCTGTAAATCGAAACAATTTGGGATGTCATATGCTCTAATGTAAATTTCTCTAAAACTTTTTTTCGGCCAGTCTCGCCGAATTGATTTCGTACCCTTCCATCATTTACAAGTTTATCAATGCACTTACACCAACCATCAACATCATCTGGATTAACAAGATACCCGGTCATTCCATGGTCAACCACCTCCGGGACACCACCAACTCTTGATGCTATCACAGGTTTCTCTGTAGCCATTGCTTCAATTAGAACTCTTCCGAAAGGTTCCTCCCAGGTAGATGGAAGTAGAAACAAATCTATGGCATTATAAAAGCCAGTCATGTCTTCAAGAAAACCAGTCAAGATAATTTTTCTATCCAGATCATTCTCATTAATAAATGCAACAATTTGTTCAGGATATATAGTACCAGAATTGGTTTTTGCATCACCTGAAATAAGGATTTTATAGTTTTTATTCTCTCTCAGAAGAGACAATAAAAATTTCAATAAAGGCAATTGTCCTTTTTCCTCGGTTAACCGTCCTGCCATCCCCATTACAAAATCGTCATCTCTAAAACCGTAAGACGTTCTCGTCTCTATACGTTTTTGTGAATCAGGCTTGAATATGTTAGTATCTATTCCGTTGTAAATTACTTCAACTCTTTTCTTAAACCCACTGAAATTAACAAATTGATTATATGTATACTCTGAATTGCAGATTGCCATACTGCTAAGGCGATAGAAACTCTTCCACGATCCTTTACTTTCAGGAGCTAAACGAACATGTAGGATATGCGGGATTTTTTCTATCTTAGCTGAAATGGCGCCATATTGATTATCCCAAAGCTGATTAGAATGGATCAGTTTAATTCCTTCCTTTTTTATTATACGTCGCAGGAATGCTATTGTCCGCATAAACGAAATCAGTTTATTGGAATGGCACCAGTCAAAGGGATACACATAAACTATGATATCCATTTTTTCAAGTCTTTGACGTAGTGGTCCATCCTTCCCGAGGACAACAACAGGCCGATAATCAGTACCTCTTAAACAGTCAGCCAATGTCTGCAAGCTTAACTCAGCGCCACCAATCTCGGCGAACCTGTTTAAATATAAAATGCCTTTGGATTTCAAAAATTACAGCTCCTCTAACATTTCATTTAATCATATCTAAAAATAAGTTTGTCGTTCGTTCTGCAATTTTGCTCCAGGAAAAATTATCAACTACGTGCTGGCGTCCGGACATGCCCATTTGATCTGCAATATCTTCTCTTTCAATCAAGTATGAGATTGCTTTTGCAATATTATTTTCATCTTCAGCAACTTCTACAGCACCTCCTAATCGACTTACAATAACAGGTTTTCTATAGCCATTGCCTCTATGAGTACACGTCCAAATGGTTCCTTTTTGAGACGGTATAAATCTCTTCCTACTTCACTGTCCGCCAAAGAAGCTCGACAAAAATGTTGTCATATAGGCGACCCCGACCATCAATGCTGACTTTGATTTTTTCTTTTTCCAAAAACCCGTGAAAGCTTCACTCGTAAACTGCGCCGCCTTGTCCGTGTTGAATCCAAATCGGGATAATAATCAAAAACAATAGCGATAAAATTATCAAAGATTCAAGAGGTAATATTCTCTTTTTTCTTGTGAATGATTCTGATGCTTTGTTATCCTTTGCCATTTAGTTTTTTTATCGAAATCTTAGTGCTCTTCTTTCACGAAGCGTATAATTCAGGTTTATATTTCGTTTTTTAACCTCTCGTGCAGGATTACCTGCTACAAGAGTATATGCGGGAACATCTTTGGTTATAATACTTCCCACTCCAACAACTGCGCCCTTTCCAATGTGGATACCAGGAAGTATCATTGCACCAGTTCCAATCCATACATAATCCTCAATTATTACTGGTGAAGATATCATACAAAACATAGGATCATCAATATCATGAGATTGAGAGATTATAAAACTATAACCTGAAATGTTCACATTATTGCCTATTGTTATACCACCCCAAGATAAAAATGTAACGTCTGGTCCTATCAGGGTATTATCTCCAATGGTCACTTTTAAAGGATCATTAAAGAAAGTTCCTGCCCAAATATGAGAATTCTTTCCTATTTTAATACCTGACATCCTATAAAAAAACATTCGCAACATATTAATTGGAATCCTTAGAGCAATTTTAACTAGAAATTCCCCAAAAAATTGCTTTGTTGGCATTCCTATAATCTTTCCTTCTAGAATTCTTAAAACATTCCTAAAAGATATAATTTTCATAATTATTTAATAACGCACGAAAGCATATTACCTGCAAGTTCCGCAATCTTATCCCATGAGAAATTCTCAACTGCATGCTTACGGCCGGCTTTCCCCATTCGATCGGCAAACTCTTCTTTCTCAATTAAGTAAGAGAGTGCCTTGGCAATGCTGTTTTCATCCTCCGCATCCACAACTAAACCGGTTTTGTCTGGAATGACCGCATCACCTTGGCCCCCTTGGGAGCCAACAATCACCGGTCTTCCACAGGTCGATGCTTCTAAAGCAACCATTCCGAAGCTCTCATAATCCCCATTATTAACGATGGATGGTAGAGCAACAATATCCGCCGCTTGGAGTAATTCCCTCACCTCTTCTCTGCTGGCGTTCCCTATTAGTAAGACTTGTTTGCCAATGCCGAATTCCTCAATATGCTTTTTCAAATCGGCCTGTTCTGGTCCTTCGCCTGCTATGATGCATTTTACAGATTGGCCTTGCTCCCGCAATTTAGCAATAGCCTTGATAATACGCACTTGATTCTTTTTAGGCACTAAACGCCCAACATTGAGTATTAAAGGTAATCTATCTATTCCATATTTTGAACGTGTTTCTCTGATAATGGATTCATCGTTTAAAGGGGAGAAAAAGTCTGTATCAACTCCGGGGTTCAGGACCCTTATTTTTTCATCCTGAAAACCTCTTTCAATTAATAGGTGACATGTATATTTGCTGTTTGCAAGAAGCATAGTGGCATTGTGTAATAGAGTATATACTGCAATCTTATTTATTTTGACAATACTTGCTTTATGCAAATTACCGGCGGCGTGAATAAGAATAACATAAGGTATTCTAAAAAGCCAGTGAAACAGCAAAACAGGCAAGCCACGAGTCGCTGTCTCATGGCCAAGGAACAAAACATCCGGCTTCTTTCTTATAATCTGTTTAAGTAAATGCCATCCGATGTACAGTGAACTAAAATGTTTTGGCATTCGATAGCGAATAATAGAATAAATTTGATTTTGGTCAAATTCTATTGAGCCTGGCATCTCATTTGCCAAGATTCTAACGTCATTACCCCTCTTCGTTAGTCCACTGCTTAGTTCTGAAAGAAATACTGCAATTCCACCCACCATGGGCGGGAAATCTTCAGTGATTAGTACTATATTCATAGCATTATGCCCGCAAGTTAGCCGGTTAAATCATAGTAGGAATATCCATTGGGTCATCCGTAGTAACAGGTCTTAGACTATTATTTTATTTTCTTGTTGCTATCTCTTTCAAGGGTTCAATAAATATTTTCCGAAACAAGGGGGTCCAGTATACTTCCGCTATTTTATGGCTGATAGATTCGGGTATTCCTTTGCTATGGAAAAATTGCTGTGTTTCACTCAGGTGAGCCTTTCTTTTTGATTTAAATGTATACCACTTCACTTTGTTATTAGCCCACTTATACAATTTCTTTCTATCGCTTATTGACAATTCCGGAGTTTCAAAGATTGGGTCATTTTTCCAATGAGATGCCTCGCTAATAAACTGGACAGGGTCTTTCCTGAAATAGTCATTATTCTTCACCCATTCATAGAGTTGTGTATTCGGAAATGGTATCAGGTTATAAAACCGTGCATCATACACAGGGTATTTTGTTGCCAGTCTTACTGAATCCTCGATATCTGCTTTTGTCTCTCCCGGAGAACCCAGAAGGAAAAAAAGAGTGACCTTATAACCCAGATCACATGCGTCCTTGATGGCTTGTTCAATAGTCTCAATTTTTTCTCCTTTACGAAGTGTATCAAGCACTTTGTTGTTTCCACCTTCAACTCCGAAAGCTATGTAGTGGAATCCTACCTCTTTCATTCTTGCAAGGACTTTCCTATCTACTTTGTCAGCCCTTAAACCATTGCCGCATGATAACTTCAGCCCTTTCAAGCCCTGCTTTTCTATTTCATCACATATATCCCACACTCTTTTTCTGATTAGTGTGAAGTTGTCATCAGCAATACCGAACTCTCTATATCCCTTGTTATAGCAATACCGCAATTCATCAACTACAGACTCAGGACTCCTTACCCTGAACTTCTTTCCAATCGCCAGATTGACAGGGCAATATATGCAGTGATAAGGACACCCTCTTGACGTAACTATATTAATAAAGCGGGGATATTTAGCTAATTCAACGTTTGAATAACGCGGGAAGCCGTTTTCGTCCAGATTACCGATAAAATCTCTATCCCCCGTATAACTTATTCCCCCTGAATCATTCCTATAAAGCAATCCTTTTATTTCAGGCAATGGTTTATCACCCTTGCACAATTCCACAATTGTCTCTTCTCCCTCAAGTGTTATCCCAAAATCAATGGCCTGACACTCCTCTAAAACCCTTTCTCTTAAAGTGGATAAATGCGGACCGCCGATAACAATTGGTAAATGGGGATAAGACTCTTTGATGGATTTAATCATCTCATAAGTGTGTTTATAGCCAAATGACATCATGCTGATTCCTATCAACTGAGGTTTGAATTTTTCTATCTCTGTCTTTAACTCATCAAGGCTATATCCAAGTCCCATATCAATAATTTTATTTTTGATGTTTGACTTAACTAACGCCTCCGAGACATAAGCAAGCCCTGTAGGCAGCCACCTGTTATCATAATGCGAGCCGTAATAAACGGGCTTAATAAGCAGGACGTTATTAGTTTTCATTTTTTAGTGGACTATAATCGATGAACGTTATTGCCCAGAATATTTATTTATTTTTATCTTGTTGTACGACACTGACTGTTTATGTCAAACCCAATACAAAAAGTTGCTTTGAAGAATTCACATAATTGCTTCACATATTTTTATGTCCGTGCTGGATATCTGGCCATTGAATATGGCTGCTAATTCCCCTGCCTGTTTTTTTCGTTCGTATTTGTCTATATCGGATAACTTGACATTGGATACAAGTTCCCTTCTCTTAAAACGCCCAAGCATTTCACTTATTTTGCTGGTGATAGCCTCTATGTCAGTAGGAGATACTATCTCTCCGGCATCAGCCTCCAGGATTATTCTTGCAGCTTCACCCCCGGAGGGCAGGAGAGCCAATATCGGTTTTCTCGCATATAAATATAAGAATACCTTTGATGTGACAACCCAGAAATTATTATTCGTAGGAGTTTCGGGCCGCTCTACTAATAACAGAATATCGCTTGCGAGCAGTTTTTCCAGTGTCTCCTTGTAAGACATCCATGGTATTATGGCGACAACATCGTTCAAATTTGCCTGTTCTATGTAGTGACGTGTCTTCTTTTCCAGCTCCGGAGAGTATTTGAACTCGCCGATGAAATTTACTTTTAATTCCCCTCTTATTTCTGGATGGTGTTGAAGGAGGATATTTAAGGCTTTCAAGAAATACTCGGGGCTGCGTCCAGGTCCCCATGTACCGGCGTATGTAATGACGCACCTGCCGTTTCTTGAAGCGGCAGCAGTCTCTATAAAATCGTCTTTGTCATAGCCATTATAGATTACGCTTATCTTGTCCTGACAGAGGTTGCCAAGTTTTATCAGCTCCTCCTTCAACATCTGTCCCACACTTACAATGTGGTCAGAGCGGTTCAGGACGAGCCTTTCAAGATATTTGTCGGTTTTTCGTTTGGCAAATGAAAAATTATAGTAAGGGTGTAACGTCGTCCATGGATCTCTGAATTCGCAAATCCATTTTACAGATTTAGTAAGCCTTAACAGCAAGGCGACCATGTGTGCCTCGTTATCTGGAGCGCTGGAATAGATTAAATTGATGTCTTCCTGCTGGAGCAACCGCCGCGCACTGAAAAAGGCAGGTAGGAGCCACGAATAGTCGTAAAAGAAGAATAAATTAAGCACCTGCAAAAAATGATCTCGCAGACCATTGGTCATTCCCCCATTTTTATTAGACGAAGATAATCTGCAAACAGCAGTTGGAAGTTGTGGCTGGTACCGGAAAGGGTGCCATTCAGGGACACGGCAGATGGTTAAATTAGGTGGCAATTCCTGAAGCAAGGTTTTATCTACTCCGTGATACTCGCCAATCTCCTTTGTCAGAATGATTGGCTGCCACCCGTAATCAGTCAGGTGCTTGGCGAACTTTGTCATTCGTTTAGCCCCTACATGAATATCAGGGGCAAAGTGGGTGGTAATGAATAAGACTTTTTTCACAGCAAGGCTCACAATCTATTTCTTACAAATCTTTAAATTTGAAAAAACTTTGTTCAACGGTCTTCTTTTGATGCAGAAATTCAGACGCGATCCCCCGTGCAATGTATGACAGATTGCCATATGCGTTCCATGGGTCGTATCTTGTCAGATTGCAAACAGTCTTCCATGCCTTTGTAAGAATCGGAGCGTTCATCCGTCCGATACCCGTCTGTTTCATGGTCCATGATATTTTCTCCATGGCCCTGATTCTGTCCGAAAGAGGATACTCGGGCGTTTCAAAGGCAACCCGCAGTCGTTCATTACCGCTGATTTGTCCGGTATACTGATGGGCTGTTTTGTAATCGTAATGCATAGTGCCGTGTTTTAGTACCCACTCGTATGCCGGCGTTCCCGGATAGGGAATCAGAAGAGACCATGCCATTTCATCGAACCCAAGCTTTTGTGCCTGCTTAAAGCTTTGCATATCCGTCTGATATGAGGAGCCGGGCAGTCCGATGATAAATGAACCGCTTACCCTCAGTCCGTTCTGTTTGGCAATTGCCACTGCCCTGGCGATATCATCTATAGTTTCGCTTTTGTTTACATTGGGGAAGACACTTGGAGACAAAGTCTCCACCCCTAATTTCACATCATAAAACCCGGCCCGTTTCATTGCCTTCACCATTTCATCGGTAATCCTGTCGGCGCGGAGACCACTCCTGCACGTCCAGGACATATCAATTCCTTCTTTAAGGAGAAGTTCACAAAATTCTATTACTCTTTCACTTGTCAGGTTGAATACGGGCTCACATATATCAAATCTGCTGACACCAAACTGGTCTCTTGCAAATTTAAGTTCCTCAATTGCCAGATTGAAATTCCGGTTCCTCCATTTTCTCTGCATGGTATGAGGGTTGCAGAATACACATCTGAAAGGGCACCCCCGGCTGGTAGATATTCGATACGTGTATTCAGGCGGGACCCTCTTCAGCCCGAATAACCGATAGTCCGGAAAAGGTAGTTTATTCAGGTCAGAGATCCACTTGCGCGGCGCATTGACCTTAATCTCTCCGTTGTCCCTGTAAATGATACCTTCAATATCCTGAAGACCCTGCCCGGCCTCCAGATGTTCAATTAATTCGACCAGCGTTTCCTCACCTTCTCCAACAACGCCAAAATCAACCCTTTTACTGTCTTTCAAAGCACACTCTCTCTCAAAGGACATCTGTGCGCCACCAAGAACTATGTGTCCTCTAAAGTAATTGCCAAGATGTTCAACCAGATGCAATGCTGATGCATAAGTAGTGCACATCACGGTAATACCGACCATATCAGGAGAATAATTTTTTATAATGTCCGGCAGCGCTTTCTCATAGTTCGATATGCGCCGGCAGTTTAAGTCCAGGACAAATACCTCATGACCTGCCTTATGAACGGATGCAGAGAGCCAGCCAAGACTCGTACTTAAGTTTTCGCCTGTTGCCACATAGGGGTCAATTAACAGTACTCGCACTTAAAACCTCCTTAACCTTTGTTCTCTCGCGCAGCCGATGATATATTTCCTCAAGAATGTCAAAATTCTTCTCCCAGTCCGCCCTTTTCTTTGCGATTTGTAAATTGCGTTCTCCCATCTCTCTTTGAAGTTCAGTGTTCTCCAATAAATTAATAATTGCTCCCACCAGCGGTTTTTCGTCCTTCTTGGGCACAACGTAACCGTTCACCCTATCTTCCACCCACTCAAAGTTGGAAGGCACATCAGTAACCACAACCGGCAGTCCGCAAGCCATAGCCTCAAGAAGAGAACACGAAGTCCCGTCGCTCAAAGAGGTGCTTATATAAATGTCTGCGGCATTGAGGTGTTCGGCTAACTTTGTTTTGTCAAGCCAACCGGCAAAATGGACAACGTCATCTATTCCTAATTCGTTGACAAGCCTTCGATATTCCTGTTCCAGCGCGCCGGTTCCCACCAGAATTACCCTCGCATCAGGACGCTTTTCTAATACAGCGGGGATAGAGCGAATAAAATACTCCACGCCGTGCACTTTAATATCAAAGTTTCTTGTGCATATGAGAATCCGGTTTCGCTCCCATCCCAGTTTCTTCCTGATTCCTTCTGAAGGTGCGGGATAGAACGTCTTAAGATCAATCCCCCACGGAAAAACCACAATCTTATCCGGCAGGCAACTTGACAGTTTAATAATTTGCTCCTTGACCTTATAGGCGTCACATGTAATCATATCCGCACGCCTCAAAGTAAAACGGGTTTTCCACATGGCACGGGTTGAATCATAGGGTCTGATTAAAACGTCTGAGCCCCAGGGCATGGAAATTGTCGGCTGGAAATAACTTAAAGCTCCAATCAAGCCATGGTCCTGGACCCATCCTGTGTGCAAGACATCCGGTTTAATAACATTCAGTAACTTGCGAAGATGCCATGCAGTCTGCAAAATGATAAACCGTCTGAAGCGATGCAGGGTATTGTAATCATAAAAATAGTTTTTTACGCCCTCAACTTCATACCTCCGGTCCGGATAGTATGAAATAAAATGGGGCTCGTGACCTCGCTCCACCATCTTTTCCAGAAAATACCGGTCATAAATGCTGTTTCCACGGGATAGGTAGGCTATTTTCATTGCAAGCCCGAACCTTTTTTTAGATAGTTGATTCCCTGAATTGCGATAGTTCTTTGTATACGACTTAATAATCTCCTGTCATCTATGGGAGAACAATTCTCCCATAGCAAACGCAACAAGTGAATAATCGGATACAGCCACCGTGGGCTGTATACATAAAGGTCAAACACGTATTGGTAGCCAATCAACTTACGGGGTGAGATAGAGGGTTGTTCTAAAAAAACTTCACTGTAATAACCGGCATTAATCTCCCGGATAGACCATCCTTCTTTATCACAGATGTCTTTAGCCTCGGAACCTGCAAGTGGCATAAAGATCGTATGACAAACTCCGTCAGGCCGGGATAATCTGTTTAGATTAATAGTATCCCATATTGTTTTTTCTGTCTCGTGTGGTGCCCCTATAATATTAAATGTAACCACCTTCAATCCTGCTTTCTTGGCATCTGATATTGCAGTCAGTATCTGTTCTTTGCTCATATTCCGCTTGAGCACCTTGTTTCTTTGATAATCGTTGCCTGCCTCAAGGCCTATGTGCACTTCCCGGCATCCGGCATTTTTCAAAGCGCCTAAAACTTCCTTATTTACATGATTTGCCCTGGTTTGACATTGGAAAGGAAGAGCTATTTCTCTGGCATATGCCGGGCAAAATTCAAGAATACGTTTAGAATCAATTGTAAAAGTGTCGTCGGAAAATGTTACACCTTTAACATCATAGCTGAATTTTACCTCTTTAAGTTCCTCGATCAATTTCTCAGTTCTTCTTTTTCTGAGAAACTGGCCTTTACCATGATAAAGGTCCTGAAGGTATGGGTTATGACAGTAGCTACATTGATGGGGGCATCCCCTTGAACTGATAAAATTTGCCCACTTAATATTTCTGTTTTCAAATTCGTCACGTATTAGTTCCCTATCCGGAAAGGGGATAGTATCGAGATCCTCTACAAGAGGACGCACATCATTTTTTAAAATCCTGCCGTTTTGTCTAACCCATATGTTTGCAATATTGGTTGTATCACGTTCATCCTCAAGCGCCTTCACGAGATCCAACATAGCGTATTCCCCTTCGCCAACGCAAAGAAAATCCGCATTACTCTGGTTTAACATCCTCTCCGGATCAACAGTGGGGCCGGCGCCGCCCAGGACAATTTTGATGTCTGTATTTTTCTTAATCCATTCCGCAAACAATTTGCCTCTGTAGAAGTTAGTGCTAAGCAGCGAAATACCGATAAGACCCGGTTTAAACTTATTAACAACATTCAGTAACCTTTCTTTAACGACAAGAGGATTCTTGTCGCAATTCCAGTCTTCCTCTTCGGTAAGTTTAAAAAGAGCTGTTTCATGGCCATGCTGCTTAAGGACCGCGGATAGGTACAGAATACCAAGCGGCTGTTCAAATGAACGAAT
Organism: uncultured Nitrospirota bacterium; assembly: GCA_964481895.1. Classification (GTDB taxonomy): domain Bacteria; phylum Nitrospirota; class Nitrospiria; order JACRHA01; family JACRHA01; genus JACRHA01. The sequence goes on from CAYZUL010000002.1 coordinate 60,862, forward strand.
ATGCAGTGGGTAAATTAGGATAACTTTCATCCTATATCCTTTCTCTGTGAGATTGTGAAAGGTTTTATAAAAAAGATATTTAAGCCTTATTTTACTATATAGTTGACTCTATATTATGAGGTGATTGCCTTTCTTCCCCAAAACCCCAACTCATAACTAGACTCCAGAGTACAACCCTTTGCAAAATCGGGGCAGGGTATGTCCACCAGAAACTCCCAACAAGAGATAAAAAAAACCAAGACAGACATCCGAGAAAAATGCTGTATCTCAATTCCTTAAGTCGAATATCGCTTGCAGGCCCCGCTGAATGTATACCTTTATTTAAAACAATAAATTGGATTGACAGCATGGCTATGGCAGGCAATATCCCGCCTTCAAGCCAGAATTGCAGGTAATCATTGTGTACGTTGCTCTCGTTATACTTCAAAAAATTGTCTATTGAGGTATCCAGCCCCATTCCAGTAAATGGTTTTTCTATTATCAATTCCCAGCTTTCCTGCCAGAGGAAAAGCCTTTTGGATGACAGCAGATTCCAATCACGCTCTTCCAAACCCATAAGCATATTGGGCCTGACTGTACTCCTCAGTGCATGCCATACGTCACCAAAAAATAACCCCACAGACAATAACAGGGCAAGAGCCAGTACATAAGGCCGCATTTTTCTGGAGAACACAGCTAACAAAACCGCCTGTATGGCAACAATCAGCCATACAGCACGAGAAAATGACAATAGAATATCGGCAAAACCAAGCAGTAATGTGAAGATAGCAACTATTCTTGTAACCGGTTTTTCATTACGGTCCAGATACAACATAAGCGCAAGCGGCCAAAGCGATGCTGCAAAAATTCCACCTGTCCAGAACATAGTGGCGACCCGGATATCTTCACTGAAACGACTTAATGACAAACCCGTTGACTGGATGATGCGGTGTAGATTGTAATAGTCTGTGACTGCGGCAAAAAGCAGCATGGCAGTGAACACCATGCGTCTGTTTGTTGGTGTTTTTACACAGTCAACAACTACGTAATACAGCATAAAGGGAACGAGACCGCCCCATATAAAATATGCTATGCTTTTTGGTATGTCGCTTGAGAAAGGAATCGAAGCCAGACACCCAGCAAGAAAAACTGCGATTGGCAAGTCCAGCGGGGTGCGTTGCCACCGCCCCTGTCTGAGGCTAACATTTAGCAGCCACCCTCCAAACAAGCCCGCCACCAGTAGTGCCTCAAGCGGTAGATAAGCAAGGAATTCCGGTTTATGAGTCTGAGCTGTAATGGTTTCCTGAAATATTAGAAAGGGATTCAATACCGAACCGGCGGCAATACCCCATTGGGGTTCAAAATGTTTTCTAATCATTTCTATGGCAGGCAACGAAAGAAAGAGCATGAATACAGCTGTTGTCATTTTTCCGGCAAGGCAAAACACAGGAATAATAATTATTAGTAACAGTATAAATAACTCAAGCATATTTATGACCCATGCCCCCGGCATTGTGAAAATCATAAAGGTGATAAAACCAAGGGGACCTGAGAGTAACAATAACAGAAATAACTTTCTTGTGGGTATTGGCTCTGACTTACTGTACAAAGGTATTCGGTTAAATTTGATAATAACTACGACTATGAATAACAAGGCAAGTGCAAATATCGGCATTGAACTCTGTAACCACAAGCTTATGGATGGGTTTGTTAGGTTAGGTATGAAGACACCGATCTGCCATGACAATAATATCAGTATTACTGTCATTAAGGTATTGAGAACAAAATCTCTTGAAAATATTCTGTCCAATTTTATCTGCATAAGATTATGGTTATTGTTTTTTTATCTTATTTGGATACTTCACAAGACAGTAGGTGTTTCTTTATTCTTTGATAAGAACACTTACTAATAAACTCCCGGGCAATTTGTTTAAGGGCCAGAGAATCATATTCATCCAGCCATTAAGAAGGTCGTAAATTTGTTGCAGTCGTGTCAGGCCCGCCGCAGAGAAAAAGTAACTCAGAAACTGTGTTTCAAGAATAAGACCAAAAGAATACTCTTTCAGCACTTTCAAATCCCTGACCTGAATGGCAAGGTTCTTGAGTGTGCTCATGGGTTTTTCATAGCCATAACGCCAGATTCCCGCTTCTATCGCCCGCTTAACCCCTGCCCGGTAAAAAGGCGCTCCTTCCTTCGGGACAACAAGAATCATAAGCCCGCCTTTTTTCAGAACGCGTGTGTATTCTCTTAGGGCAGCCACCTGTCGTTCTTCAGAGAAGTGTTCAAGCACCCCTTCATTCCAGAGCACGTCAAAGGTCTCGTCTACAAACGGCATATCGAACATGGAAGCGTGTATCAGTTTCCTGTTGTTTTTATAACAGGGGATTTTTTTGCTCAGCATAAGTGCGCTGGCAGAGAGGTCAAGCAAATGCACGTCTGCTCCACTATATGATAACTGTGTAGTAATAACACCTGTTCCTGAACCCGGCTCCAGTATCTTTAATCCTGCTATCTGTCCGTGTGTCGCTATTATCTCGTTTTCAACCATATTTATCAGCAGCCGCTGTTTGGAAAAAATGTGGTACGGAAAATTCAATGCATGATAGAGATGTCCCCAGAAACTTTCGGGATGAGTATCTTCTAAATCCAATGATTTGCTCCACAGCGCATCAAATACTTTTTCCGGCTTCTCATGAGAGCTGGTTTCCATTTTATGCATTATGTCTGTCTTCCCGTAATTCTATCCAATACCTGAGCAAGCTCTTTGGTTACTTCCTTTGCCTCATGCCTGCCGATTTCTTGCCAGTCCGGTTCAATTGACAGTTCACCTTTTTCCCAACGGTTGTACATGCTCAGAATTGCCGTTTTAATCCCCTCAATATCATCATAGTTAACAACGACTCCCGTTTTTGTACGCCTGATTATCTCCGGTGTAGCCCCTTCACTTGGCCCCAGAACTATAATAGGCCGCCCGCATGCAATATACTCAAATGTCTTACCCTGTATACAATGTTTTGCCCTGTTAAGCTGATCCATAATCAACAGTAAAACACTTGCCTGCTTCAAATGGTCAAAGACCTGACAATGGGGAAGAAGACCAATACATCGTATTACCTTAGCTACCAGACTATTCTTAAAACCGTTAAATGCAACGCAGCGGGCATTACCGAGAAAAAGTAGTTCGACTTTGTCAATTGCCAATTGTTTTTCTGACAGCAAATCCTCCACTGCTCTCAAGAAACTCGTAGCCTTCCTGTAATTATAAAGTGAACCTGTATAGGTAATGCAGAATTTGTCTGTCTTCTCTTCTTCACATGCTTGCGTCTGGAAGTCGGTCTCATCAAAAGCCAGTGTGACAGCAGAAGACTTTGTGCCGATGTCTATGGGAAAGAGTGATACCATCCCGGGCCATGCAAGGACAATTTGGTCAGCCAAATTCAGAGTCTCTTGCTCCAACCAGGCATCAAGTCTTCTCTGCAAGGCAAGGGGATAAAGACGATTTGGGTTTTGTGTCCACTCATCTCCAAAATGAGCTGCCCATGGGAGTCGAGTTTTTCTTTTTAAGAGGTAGCCAATCAGGTGGGATGTGTAAGGACCACTGAGTGTATAAATTATATCTATCTGTTGACTTCGGATAATTCTCATAGCATGGAAATACGCAAACGGCAGCCAGCCAATTTGTTCATCAGGCGGCAGGTTGTTCCACAGCCTTATCAGAGCGTGTGCAAGTCTGCTTTCGGGAAATTTACGAAACAACAGAGATGGCTGCCTGACGTCAAAGTAGCCGGTACGTGTGATTTGCACCGCTGATGGAATCTTATTCATCAACAACTCGTCAACTGGCTCTCCAAAGCCGCCTTTCCTGACAGTCAGAACATGAGTATGCCAGCCAAAATTCTCCAAGTACCGGGCGTAAGTGCAAGCCTGAAGAGAGCCCATATTTATTTTAGGAGGGAATTCATAACTGATAAACAGCACGTTTTTCACAGAATAAATTCCAGACCGCTATATGATATCAGCAAAGGTCATCTCCTCTTTCTTAAAATACCAGTAAGAAGTAAAGAATAAGACGACCGTCACTACTGCTGTCATCTCGAGATAATGGAAATCCGGTGAAAGCCCGAGCAGAAACGCACGGCGATAGCCGTCAATCAGGCTTGCCATAGGATTAAGCATGTATATTGTCCGCAGGCGCTCCGGCACGATGCTTACAGGATAAATAATAGGCGTAGCATACATCCAGATTTGCAAAACCAGAGGCAGAGCATATTTCACATCACGATAGCGAACGTTCACTGCTGCAACGAAAAACGAGAGACTTAACGCAAAGACAATCTGGATCAGCACCAGAGGAATAACATAGAGGATGTTCCATGTGAGTGGTATCTGATAAAAAATCATCATAAGCACGAAGATGCTGGTTGCAATGATGAAATCAACGCTGGCAGCTAAAATTGAAGCACAGGGGAAAATCTCTCGCGGGAAATATATTTTTTTAATCAAATCAGCATTGTTGACTACACTGGGAATGGCAAAGGAGAGCGATGCAGAAAAGAAACTCCATGGCAACAAAGCGCTGTATGAAAAAATGGGATAGGGAATTCCGTCGCTTGGAATTTTGGCAAAACGGGAAAAAATAATTGTGAAAATTGCCATCATGGATAAGGGTTGCAACACTGCCCACGCCATGCCGAGCAGCGACTGCTTATAGCGTACCTTAATCTCGCGTATAGTAATGCTTTTCAATAACTCGCGATATTTTGGTAATTCTCTCAGCGGAATGACCATTGGAAACCAAGCCTCCTTTATTTCATCCTTCAATAGTCTCAGGTGTAAGCCGGCAGCGGGGGTTGAGATGCGTGAAGCCTCCATGCGCATATTCCTCCTGCACCATTATGGTAATAGCCCGATCAATGTAGTCATAATAGTCTCTGAAACGCCTGTCCCTGACCTCAACGCCTATATGATATATCCCTTTCAGCAAGTTGACATCAAAATCGAACTCTATTTTGTATCGGGAGCCTTTTTTGCATCTGCCCGGCACAATACCAAGGTCTTTTGAACCAGTTGAAACCAAGCATACCTGATCAGGTCTTTTAATAAAGAATCCGAATTCCGGGGCAATAGCTTCTTCATGGAACGTAACCCAATATCTCAGGAAAGCCAAGTCACCGGAGCGGAAAGTGTTGTTGGCTTCGCCGGAGGCATCGTGTAACTCTACACCATTAATGCTTGCTACCTTTGCCCCGCCTGATACGTAGTTTATCCTGTCCTGTGAGAATAGCTTGTAGTAAGTGTCTATTGCCTGTGTTGTCTGACCGTTGATTTCTATCCCGCCTTTGTTTAACAGAATGGTTTTTTGACACATCCTTTTGATGACATCCATATTGTGAGAAACCAAAACAAGAGTGGTGCCTTCTCTGCAAAACCTGTCCATTCGCTCAAAACACTTTGCCTGAAATGGCCAATCTCCAACAGCCAGAACTTCGTCAATGAGCAGGACATCGGGTTCGGTATGGATGGCTATGGAGAAGCCCATACGGGCATACATTCCTGAGGAGTATTTCTTCAGAGGCACATCAACAAATTGTTCCAGTTCTGAAAAGGCAATGATGCTATCAAATTTTTTTTTGATTTCTGACTGCTTCATGCCCAGAATTGTGCCATTTATAAAGACATTTTCCCTGCCGGTAAGTTCAGGGTGAAACCCTGCCCCAAGCTCAATAAGAGGGGCTATTCTTCCCGATATCTGTCTGTGCCCATGGGTAGGTATTGTTATGCCGGCTAATAACTTTAGAATAGTGCTTTTACCAGCGCCGTTAGGTCCGATAATGCCAAAAGACTCTCCTTTTTCTACTTCAAAGCTTACGTCTCTCAAAGCCCAGATTCTGCTATTACTGTCAGAAGAAATATACTCTGGACGCCGTGAAACTGCTTTTCGGAATATAGAAGCAACACTGTCCCGCAGCGTGCCGTAGCTGCCAGACCCGATGGCATATGCTTTTGACACACTCTCAAAGCGGATAACAGACATTTTCCCTCTTCACAAATCCGGCGTTGATCAGCAGGCTTTTGAGAGCCGCGTATGCCTGCTCTACTGTTACCCCGGTGATACATTTAGGTACATTGTTACCACATTCCTTGGCCCGTTTGGACCCAAGGCAGGGTTCACAAGAAACATTCCCCCTTAAGCGAATAAAGTTACCATTAGCATAAAGATTATCGAACTTTTCAGGCTTAGTTGGGCCGTAGATGGCTACCGTGGGTACCCCGACAGCTTGACTGATATGCATGAACCCGCTGTCATTTGTCAGGAAGATGCTGCAGCGCTTTATTAATGCTGATACTTCTTTTATGTGGCCAGTCGCAATGCCAGCATTGACTTCATGCAGTTGGCACTGGATTTTGAGCACCTCTGCTTCCTCATCGGGTCCCCCAAACACTATTATTTTACCATTAAACTCATCACAGAATTGCTTTGCTGTAGCAATGAAATTATCTGCCGGCCACCGTCTGAAAAGATGGCTTAATGTGCATCCCGGATGAATACCCAGTATCAAGTCATTATAAGTTATGCCGAAGTTAGATAACATTTTTTCAGAGTTTCGCAGTGTATTCCCCTCAACTTTTAAAGAAGTTTTCCATGACCCGCTATATTGAAAGCATTCTGCCAGTTCCTCATTGTAAACAAATGGCAGTTCATCAGGAGGGCTTTTTCTCAAAAGAAAGGTCCCTATTTTGTTGGGGATAACCGCCTCTCGTCCAACATGGTTGGCATAACTAATAACCCAGCGGCTTTTGCTGAATATAGAGACGTAAGAGACGGATAACCAGTGTTCCATATATTGATGTATTATTAAATCAAAATGTTTCGGCCTGAGACGTTTCCAAACAAAGGACAGCCATTGGCGATGACCATAAAAGTAAAAATTTGCCGGCATCGGGATAATTTCCACTTGTGCAGGAAACAGACTGACGATTTCAGGACACCGTGCACCGGAAACAAGCATGGAAATTTGTACTTCAGGCGATACTTTGCATAAGGCTTGAATTAGCGGGGTAGCCTGGATTAGGTCGCCCATGCCTATACTCGGACGGGACATGTTAATCAAGACTTTTTGCAGTTTGCTGGGGGCAAATGTCCGATGTCGCCACCAGCCAAAAGTAGAGGAATGCAACAGATAGCCATATAACTGAAAGAGCAAAAAAAGGCCTGGTTTTTCAACTTTCTTGAAAATATTTTTCATATCCTTCTCTATGAGGAATTCTTGAGACTACTTGAATTCAGGTTATAGTTATAGTAATGCATCCTAAACATTAGTCCTTGAGTATAAAAGCGGATTTAAATTTGGATCGTTATACATTTTGAATTTTCCATAAACTTTTAACATCATCTCGCCTTTTGTAACTGACACCAGAATTTGTTCGAGACAAATGATTGAATCATCAAATTGCTTTTTTAAAATAAGACTTCTTTCATAACATCTGTTACGATGGTCACTTCCGGCTTCCTCCCGTCGTGCTTCGATGTCCATGTGATAAATTCTAATGGCTAATATTGAAAGTTTGTCACATATGCTACTTATTGTCTCTGAATTGAATGGTAAACCTTTTTGTACGTTAGATTGATTGAGTTGACGAAATAGATACTCATCAATTTTGTCCATTAAATCATTTCGATGTTGATTAAGTCGGTCTATTGTTCTTTTCACATTGGCAATCTCAGAGTCTCTTGCGTCTTTTATTCTGGCTTTATCTTCTTCATGCCATATCAAATAATTAGTATGAAGCTGCTTTATCATCAACTCACATAATTCGTTATCCGTGGTATTAAGTTTGAGATTCTCATGCCAAAGTTCTACAAGCGCTAAATAGTTATTAACGCAATTTAGTATATTCTTTATGATATTCAATTGGGTACCCTATTGATTATCTATCGCTGAATCTTCTTACATGCTTCCAAATCAAAGACCTGGATATAACCTGCATGGACCCTTTTCCCATCCCATTGCATAGTTCTAATGTAATTACTATTCGAGGAATGCTCGGGGTAATTTGTATTAAAAAAAAGTCTTTTCCTATTCATCCCTGATAAGGTAGTCTTTCAACTCTTCAATAGGCCAATCAGCTTTGTCCCACCCATAGTAGGCGGGAACGCATTTGTGGTGTTTAGCGATCCAGCTTGAGTTCGGCAACTCTGCGTTCTTATGCTCGATTGTTGTGCCATGATCTGTTATGCCAAAAACCTGGCCGGTTTCTTCGGAAAGCTTATAATCAAAGACAATATATTTGTAATAGCCGGACGACATCCCTTCCGGCATTCTTACTGTGCGTTCAAAAATAGTATCGTATTTTTTGGCTAAATCTCTTTTCCATTCTAAAATTTGTTCAAGCCTTTCCATTTGAACCAAACCAAGAGCTGCGGTGAATTCACTCATCCTGAAATTAAAGCCGTCCTGCATTAAGTAACTGACATTTCCATCAATCACTCTTTTGCCGTAATTTCTATATAATTTTAACCACTCCGAAAAATCTCTATCCTTACTGCAAACCATTCCTCCCTCGCCCAGCGGCATGGTTTTTGTTGCATAAAAAGAATAGGCTCCGGCGAATCCCCAAGAACCTGCTTTTTGCCCTCTATAAACTGCACCATGGGCATGGGCGCAGTCTTCTACAAGATAGATATTTATTTCCTTACAAAATTGAGAAATAGACTCTATATCAAATGCAATGTGTCCTCCAATATGTACTACAACAACGGCTTTTGTTTGAGGAGTGAGTTTTTTCTTAATATCCTCTAAAGAAATACATAAATCATATTTGTTGCAATCAGCGTAAATGACATTGCCGCCCGCTTTCTTTACCGCTGCTGCTGTTGCCCAGAATGTATTGGCAGGAACAATAACATCTTGATTCTTCACATTGAGATATTCAAATATGGAAAGAAGTCCCGCTCCCCCGCTTGAAATACTTAAAGCGGGTATGCCAATGTATTCAGAAAAAATTTCTTCAAATTCCCTGACCTTTTTTCCTTCTGACCAAAAGTTACTATCAAATACCTCATCGAGATGTTTATAAAAGATTTTTCTATATTTTTCTTCGAAGGGTAATTTCATGATAAATATTTATCCTTTGAGGTTCTTGCAAAAGTCTGCAAAAGAGAACTGTTTGTCACCGACCCGAAAATACCTTCAAATAAAATTCATGGTCCTTAATTCTCCAAGAGAATAAAATATTTGATTAAAGTATGTTATGCGGCAAACGTCACAGCCGATCTGAGCTTCAGAATTCAATAACTGTCCGGTAACGGTTTCCCGCGTTTTAGAGAGCCAGATATCTTCAAAATCCGACCGGTTCAAGTTTCCCAATATTTTAATGTCATGCCTTCGCTTCTCGCACATGACCACATTGCCGTCAGCCCTGATTACGCATGTTAAGGAGTGGGCAACGCATGGGAGATTGGCATTATTTTTTACAAATCTCTTTTCTAATCTCAAAAGCACTTTTATGCGAAATTGTTCTTCATTGTTAATGAGATACTTATGAAGCCTGTATAATTTTTCAAAATCAGGCAGGCTCTCAGGCGCTTCTTCAACAGGTCGCATGTAGATGTAATCCACTCCTGTCTTATCAAGCAATCCTATAAAATCCAGGAGGTTTTTATCATTGTTTTTTGTAATAACGTACCCGACGCCGAGAAGCGTTTCCGAATTATTTCTCAGGCCGTTTATGTTTTTAATGTTTTCTATAATGTCTTTAAAGCGGTCCACGTTCTTTTCATATTTGTATTCATCGGGATTTGTAGCGTCAACAGAGACACGAATCCATCTGAGATATTTAACCGACTCAGATATATCCGTCGTTCCATTCGTAATCAACCCCGCGTCCAGGCCAAGTTCGCCTGCGTAACGCACTATTTCGGGAAAATCTTTATGTTTTGTCGGTTCCCCGCCGCCTTCAAACGTGACTCCGACGTTTTGGGTCTTAAATTCACGCAATAGTTTTTTGACGACTTCCAAATCTAATGCGGCTCTGATTTCTCTGAGGTTCCGGTCCGTGCACCAGTAACAATTAAGATTGCATTGATTTGTTAAATGGAGTTCCACGCTTATTGGCCATAATAGATCACAGATTTTCTTTCCATCGCGTACATTAAAGATAGAATTTATTTTATCGTGTTTATTTAATAATTTAATGGGCTCATATTCTAAAGGCGTAAAGTAGTTTATTGGGTAATTATTCATGGTCTGTTATAAAAAAGTCTCTAAGACATTCATATATTTGTATTCAAGGGGATTTAGATTGATTATCGGTATATGCTTCATTTAGCCAATTACTTCTGTAACAATTTCAAACTTGTTGTTCTTCAATTCATATGTATTACAGCAATTACTGCATGTAGCCTGGTTATCATTAAACTTTAAGGTTATTCCACACCTGCAGGCCCAGCCGCGTTGTTTCGCCGGAACTCCGGCATAAACTGCATAATCAGGCACATCTGACTTAACCACAGCTCCCGCACCTATCATTGCGTATTTGCCTATTGTAGTGCCGCAAACAATTGTTGAATTCGCGCCTATAGTGGCACCTCTTTTAACAAGAGTTTCCTTAAATTCATGTTTCCTTTCTATGAAGGCCCTTGGATTATAGACATTGGTAAAAACACAGGAAGGACCACAGAAAACTTCATCCTCAATAGTTATTCCTTTGTAAACAGATACATTGTTCTGAATTTTACATTTATTACCGATAGTTACATTCGGTCCAATTGATACATTTTGTCCAATAATGACATCATCGCCTATCGTACTGCCCCTAAGTATATGTGAAAAGTGCCATATCTTTGTATTGTTTCCAATTTTGGCTTCCTCATCAACGTATGCACTCTCATGTATATAATTATTTGTGAAATGTTGATATGCCTTAATGTCTCTCTTTATTGACAGGCTTTTCTCAGCCGATTCCAGTATTTTTAATACCCTTAGACCCTCATAGCCATCTGTTTTAGGCTTCTTTCTCTCAAGAATACATTCAACGAAATGTTTAAGCTCCTCTTTCAATGGCTCTGCGTTGTTTATCTTAACAGTCTTATACTCGGCTTTTTGAGCTACCGGTATCTTACCATTTGACCATTCTATTGAATGAGGATAGATAAACAATTTTTCTTTGCTCAGGTCATCAAAGACACACATTGATTTGGAACCAACGATGATTAACTTTTGCTCTTTAAATGGATGAAGCCAGCTGACGAAGACATGACCCTTAACTCCATTACTGAACTCCATGGTTGTCAAAGTTGTATCGTAAATTCCCTTATTAAGATAGTCTCCTCCAAAGGATAAAACTTTTAATGGTTCTTCTTCGAGAAGCATTAGAATTACTGATATATCATGAGGAGCAAAGCTCCAGAGAATATTTTCTTCAGTTCTGAGTTTTCCAATGTTCAGACGGTTGGAGTAAATATATTGAATCTTTCCCAGCTCTCCAGAGGATATAAGTTCTTTTAGCTTTATAATTGCGGGGTGATACTGAAGTAGGTGTCCCACCATTAATACCTTTTTTTCCTTTTCAGCGAGATCCAATAGTTCTTTTCCTTCTTGAACAGTCAGAGCGAGTGGTTTCTCAACAAACACATCCTTGCCAGATTGTAATGACTTTTTCACTAACTCATAGTGTGTAATAGCCTGTGTCGCAATGGCAACCGCCTTTATTATGGGGTTTTGAAGTATTTCTTCAAATGAGGTCGTGTAGTTAATCCCTGGCAGTTTATCTGCACTTTCTGAAATAACCTTGGCATCAAAATCAGAGGCAGTATGAAGCACTCCCATCGTATAAAGATTACGAAGGATATTTTTCCCCCAGTAGCCAAGACCGACAAGACCTATTATTTTTCGAGTTTCCATTTATTTTACTGCTTAATCGTCTTTATCAAAGCACTCACAATTCGGACTGCCGCTTCCCCATCACCATAATAAGACACGTCATTTACTAACGGTTTATGTGAGCCGCTGTAATTTTTATATAACACGTTCCATCCGCTTTGAAGTGTTTCTGCCCACTCCGTTTCATCTCTTAAAGTGATACATGGTACCTTAAGCCAGTAAGCCTCCTTTTGTATTCCACCGGAGTCTGTCATAACAAGGGCGCTTTTTTGCAAAAGCATTAGATTATCAAAATAACCCAATGGCATGATAATTTTGATATTGTCGGTAAATTTTGTTCTGGAACTCCCATAAATTTTTTTCGTCCTTGGATGCATAGGAAAAATTAGGTTTCTGTCCATAGATATTTCATTAACAAAATCTATTATCTCCTTAAGCTTTTCTAAATTATCCGTATTCTCTGCCCTATGTAAAGTCAATAAATTATAATCTTTGTCTTCGAGCTGCAACTGTTCTATAATTCTTGACCGTCTATTGGCAATATTAACTGAAAATAAAAATGCATCATACATTACATCGCCTGTATTTATAACAAGCGGATTATCGATTTCGGCATCAGCGCTATCCGCATTATAAAAAAAATAGTCCCGTGAAATAAAATCTCCGTTATTTAGTACATTATTAAAACTCTCATTCCTTAAATTCTTAATGGCTGCCTTGCTTGGGCAAAACAGAAGGGTAGATACACGGTCAGTTAAAATTCGGTTAATTTCCTCTGGCATCTTCTTGTTAAAGCTTCTCAGCCCTGATTCGACATGAGCTACAGGGATATGAATCTTTGCAGTCGCAAGAGCGCCACCTAATGTAGAGTTTGTATCACCATAAACCATAACAACATCAGGTCTGACTTTCATAAGCACGTCCTCAACTTTTTGAATGATCTGTCCTGTCTGTTCACCGTGACTTCCTGAACCGACACCAAGATGATAATCAGGTGTTTTAATACCGAACTCATCAAAAAAAACTTTTGACATATTATAATCGTAATGCTGACCTGTATGAATAAGTATTTCACTTACAACATTGTCTGAGTTTGCGGCGTATTTTTTGATAGCTTCTGATATAGGAAAGAATTTTATAAACTGTGGACGTGCACCAACTATATTTGCTATTTTCATTGAAGAAAAAAGGTCTCAAACTGGAAAATAGGGACAGCGACCATTATTGTCATTTTTACATCTTACACCTTACACCCAGATAACACTTTCACAATTCTTTCCGCTGCTTTTCCATCCCATAACTCAGGAACTTTTTTAGGCATATAGCTCTGAGGAGAGTACGTAGAGTTAACACTGTGAGACCTATATAAATCAAGAATCGCTCTTATTTCAGAAACCAGATTTCCGACATTGACAAGTCTATTGGTACCTTCGGTAATTGTTACGGGTCTCTCAGTCGTGTCTCGCAGAGTAAGACAAGGAACCCCTAAAACTGTTGTCTCTTCCTGTATACCACCCGAATCAGTCAGTACGAACCTCGCGTTCATGTTCAAATTTAGACACTCCAAGAAGCCGAGTGGATTTACAAGGTAAATCCCATTATTTCTTATCGGTGATTCTTCATTGGTTTGATCAACAAAATATTTACCACAGGAGAAGACTTCGATCTGCTTTCGGGTGCGGGGGTGACTGGGGAAGATGATCGAAAGGTCTTTCGATATCTCCCTCAATCCGGCAGCAATGGCAGAAAGCTTCTCTCTGTTGTCAACATTGGAAGGCCTATGCAGGGTCAGTACCGCATAAGGCACATCAGCTTTCAGTATTCTATGGGCTACGCCGAGACCCTCTGCTCTTGTTTTATACTTTAACAGGGTATCGATCATCACATTGCCGACAAAATAAACTTTGTCGTCAGGAATACCTTCCTCTTTGAGATTCTTAAGTCCGGATGGTTCTGAAACAAAAAGCAAATCAGATATATGATCGGTAAGTATCCTATTGATCTCTTCAGGCATAGAACGATCAAAAGAACGTAGACCAGCTTCAACATGAGCAATAAGCGGCCTTTCACAACAGGGGCCAGACGTTAGGCTCCAGGTATCGGATCTTCTCCCATTTCCTGCATCATAATTATAATTAATTTTTGAGGCAGCGAGTGCACAGGCTAGGGTTGAATTTACATCTCCTACAACTATAACGAGGTCAGGTGCTTCTTTTAGTAAGATTTTTTCAAATTTGATTATTATATCGGCAGTCTGTTCCGCATGTGTGCCTGAACCAACACCAAGAAAGATATCCGGTTTGGGCATGTCTAAGTCGCGGAAAAAGTTATCAGACATATTTGTATCGTAATGCTGGCCCGTATGGAGTAGCACTGGCTCAAGGGTTCTATACCGTTTCATTTCCTCAAGAATAGGCGCCGCTTTCATAAAGTTAGGACGTGCGCCAACAACCAGGATGACTTTAATCTTCTTTGCTTTCATTTCCTATAATTTGAGCGCGATTTAACACATAGCTTTCAATACTTACTGTCGCCACATCATACATTGAATTTAGCCCCTTGATCTCCTATTATCCTCATGGGGGTATTGTAGACCATAGAATAAGCAACATCCTCTCCAACGATCCTGCCGGCCATCCTGACTGCCCTTGAGAGTATTGGCGGTCTTTTGTCCGGTGAATGCGCATCAGTTGCGATAATATGAATCATGCCATGCTCAAGGAGGGATTTGGCAGAACTTTTCGCCATATATCCAAAACCTCCTGTCAGGCTCATTGCTGTAAGCTGCGCCAATGCACCCGAATCGATCAATCTCCTTAATCTATCCGGATTCCTCTGGATATGAAAATTCCTTTCCGGATGGCTGATGATAGGGGTATATCCTTTTGCTTTAAGATTAAAGATCAAATCCTCACAATTTGGCGGAAGCACCTGGGAAAATTCTATGAGGAGATACCTGCCATCATTAATGCCGATGCAATATCCGTTGTCAAGAAGGTGAAAAAACCGTGGGGAAAAATGGATGTCGGCTCCGGGCATGATTTCTATATCTATATTCTTTTCTTTGGTTAGTCTGTTTAGCTCTTTTACTTTTTCTAAAATATTATCCCTGTTATTCTTATAAAGATCATCGTTTATATGCGGGGTAGCAACTATCTTTTTTATCCCATCAGCGGCCGCCATCCTGCAAATCGCAAGGGATTCCTCTATAGATGCCGGTCCATCATCCATCCCGGGTAGTATGTGGGCATGGATGTCTATCATAGGGCCCCCTAAGACCATTATACCTTTGTCTTATGCCTTTCCTCTTTTTTATTCAGCCATCTTTTCAGGAAGGATACCCCCTTCTCCTCTTCCCCGTCTTCATGATAGGTATGGTAGTAATTATACCCATAGCCATAACCGTATCCATCCCTCTCCATCGGGACCTTATTCAGGATGGCGCCTGCTATATTTGCCTTTACCATCTTAAGGGAGTCCCTTGCCTGCAGAGCCAATTTAATTGGCGTCTTATCGACCTCTATAAGGATGAAGATACCGTCTGCCTTTTGACCAAGGACCATAGCATCTGTTAATCCTACTACCGGCGGTGTGTCTAGTATGATTATATCGAATGATTCCTTCAAGGCTGTCAGGAGTTCATCCATTCTTCTTGCCCCAAGAAGCTCCGACGGGTTTGGGGGTATGGGGCCGGAGGGGATTAATGAAAGGGCATCCAGATCTGGCTTGAAAAGGACCTCTGACCAGTTTAACCTTCCTGTCAGGATATTCGTAAGGCCCGGCTCCTGGGGTGAGTTGAAGATCTTATGCTGCATCGGTCTCCTAAGATCGGCATCTATGATCAATGTCCTTGCCCCATCCATGGCGAAGACTGACGCCAGGTTGGCCGCTGTGATAGATTTCCCCTCCCCTACAATGGCGCTTGTTATGAGGATTACCTGATTCCTCTTATCCATCTCGAAGAATTGTATGTTGGTACGGAGTGTCCTGTATGCCTCCATTATATAAGACCTGGGCCTTTCCTGCGCCATTAGGAGAATATTCCTTTGCTGGGTCTCTGCCAGTCTCTTTTTATTAATCAGAAAGCCATTCTTATGCCCTACAAGAGGAAGGATACCGAACACCGGGAGAGCAAGGTGTCTCTCTGCCTCATCCCTCCCCTTTACCGTATCATCCATATGCTCAATGAAGAAGGATAACCCTATTCCAAGGAATAGGCCGACAATGGCTCCCAGGATAATATTCATTGTCTTGTTGGGTTTTATGGGTTTCTCTGGGGGGATTGCGGCATCAATAACCCTTATATTACCCACCTCCGATGCCATAGCAATCTCCGCCTCCTTCTCCTTTTTTAATAAGAATGTATATATACCCTCTGATACCGTAAGTGTCCGCATTATATTTGTCAGCTCCTGCTCGGCCTGGGGCAGCTTTTTTATCTCCTCCTCATAACCGCCTATAATCCCCGCCAGCGTCTTCTCCTTGATCCTTAGATCACCTAATGCCCCTTCCGCCTCCTTTTTTAATCTGAGTTTTGCCTCCTTTATCGACATATTTATCTTGATTATTGATGGGTGATCTTCTGTATGATAGTTGAGCATAGATGCCCTCTGGACCTGAAGCTCCGCCAGTCTTCGTCCAAATTCGGCTACAGCAGGGTTGGCCATATTATTCCCGGTTAATGCCAATTCCTTGTTGCTTTCAAGTGAGAGGAGGATAGCCTCAAGGGCCTTCCTCTCCATCTCTATCTGGACCCTCTTCGTCTCCACCGCAGAGAGCCTATCTACCCTGGTTTTCATATCCTCACTTAAGATGGTTACACCCTCCCTTGATTTAAATCTCTCCATGGCCGACTGGCTGTTATCAAGATCTGTCTTTACTGCTTCGAGCTGTTTCTCCACGAATCCCTTTGCCTGGGATGCCTCGGCCTTAGCGACATTCAGGTTCTGTTCTATATACTCATAGCTCAATCTATTAAGTATCTTAGCCGCCCTTTCCGGGTCCTTGTTTTGCAAAGAGATCCTCAATAGATTCGTACCCTTAATAGGTTCTGCCTTTATTTCCTTTTGTAGTCCTTCTATCCTTTTTTGCAGGGTAGACTGCGCATCATCCTCATTTGGTAGGGCCCCCTCAACAACCCTTCCAATTATGGTCCGGCTCTTCATGATTTCTGCCTCTGTCTTTAATGGGTCAAACTGTTGGAAACCTAGATCAATAGGTAATTCGCTAAATGAAACCGTAGGACCTTTCTTCTCTTCGATCTGTATTGTAGTTGATGCTTCATATATAGGTATGGCGGTAAAGGTAAATATGGCAGTTGATAGTAGTGTCCCCAAGAAGGCGGTTATAACTATCCACCTCCTTCTTCTAAGGATACTTAGATAATCATTAAGATGGTTTTCCTGGTCTTGATAGGCCATTTAGCGATGACCTACGGCGACAATATATATCAGGAGTGTCATAACACCTTGGGCTATGGTGAGATAATCCTGCCACCATTTAACTGATTTTTCCGGGACAAATATTGTATCCCCCGGCTGAATAGGTATATTCTCCCCCTTGGCCACAAGCTTATTATCCCTGTAGACCATCACCGTGGAGGTTTTCCCCCTCTCGCCAGGACCTCCTGCAATCCCTATATAGTCATTGACAAACCGATTTGGCCTGAACGGAACAGGCCCAGGATTCCTGACCCATCCTGTTATGTAGACATTGCTTTCTATAGCAGGAATGGTGAGTATATCACCATTTTTAAGGGGAATATTATGGGACTGGTCCTTTTCTACCATAAGTTTATATAGATTAACGGGAATTATCTTATTGCCAGGATTGTCGAGGATTCTCGTTATATATGACCTCTCAAGGTCTGACCATGGGTTTATCTCGCCAATCCTTAACATAAGATCTTTGACGGTCTCACTCTCTCTTAACTCAAAGATTTTAGATGACTCTCCACCTTCATTTCCTGTTTGCTTTACCTTTACTATCTTTTGTTCCGTCTTCACAGATGGAATATCTACTATATCTCCATTTTCGATCTTAATTGTATTGTCCAAAGGGTTACTGAGGTCGAGATTCAGGATCTCCTTCTTATAGTCCTCCCTTATACGGGTAAGTGTAACTTTATCCTTTGCCGCCTCAGGAGTAAGTCCCCCTCCCATCTCAATCAATGTATACGCTATCTCCTGCTCACTAAGGGTATATTTACCAGGCCTTTTGATCTCACCCTTTATAGTTACAGTCCCTTTATTAACGGGTACAAAGATCGTTGAACCATCTGGCAATAAAGGATTCTGATCAAGGTCTCCGCTCCTTAAAAATGCAAATATGTCAACCTTTCTGAGCAGGGCATTTTCCTTCCTTATTTCTATATCCCTTATCGACCCGCTCTCCAACACGCCTCCTGCCTCATCTATCAGTTCAGACAGATGGGTAATTGGCGTGGCATAATATATACCTGGTTTTTTTACCTCACCTAAAACAAAAACCTCAAACACACGGATGCCCGACAACGTAGTAGAGTTCTGTACGTTTCTATGAAATTTTGCCACTGCCCTTGCAACTTCTTCCTGCACCTCTTTTAGGGTCTTATTTCTTACGTCTAATGTCCCAAGAGTTGGAACTACTATCTTTCCTTCAGCAGTTACTATAACCTGGTGATATAGGTCTACCCCGCCCCAGATCTGTATTATCAAGCTGTCTCCAGGACCAAGAAGATATTTCTCCGGTGAGACGGCTTTTAATAGTGCCTGACCCCCAGGGACCTTCCTTATAATAGAAAGTGATAAATTCTTCATACCGATTTCGTCTGGAGTATTTTCTTCTCCTGCCGCCAATACAGATGAAAAAACTATCGCTATAAATAAGATTATAAATAAAAGGTATGATTTTTTTTTCATTTTAACTTAAATCAGTTATTTTAAAGAGCAAGACTACAAATAAAAATCCATTTGAGATGTCATGTAAGCTTCCGCCATTTTATGCATATAGCACATGTAAGATTTTACAAAATAACGTATTGTCTTGAACCAACCCTGGGCTAAGACCCAAGGCTTCCTGACCATTTATTAAAATTTATTATAATGGTGATTTTTTTAGAAACATTAATTAAAACCTGTATAGTATCCTAAATGATCTTTTGGTATGATAAACAGTTTACTCTTGCACAGGGTATGAAGTCAAGCCTGCACTTAAGAAAAAAACTGGATAAATAGGATAAAAAGATGCTTTTTCCCGAGAATAGGCGTGCTCCCGCCCTTTATGTATTCAGCAATAACAATTAACTAAATATTTAGATTTCCAAAGGCAATAGTTATTTAGCAAGACTTATGCCACTTGATGTTTATATCCGTGCCCTGATCTAAAAAAGTCAGGGCATGGATTAGATTATGTGCAAAAATCTGGATTTTAGGTTTTTACTTGTTTATAAGTAAACTTCCACAGACTTACGCCAATAGTATTTCAAGGCAATAATAAAATAAATTTTAGCATAGAATTGAAAATACGTAAGATTAATTAAACATTCTTGTAAGAATTATTCTGCAATACCTGCAAGATCTCTTGAACTTTGTCTTTCTCCATACTTATCTATAATAAAAATGTATTTCCTCGACCATCAAACAAACCCAAAAGCCGGCAAGCTAACTCGATCAATGCAATCTTCTCAACTTTGGAACGAGAATCCTATCAAGCAAAAACTCCTTTTCGACCCGTTCTTTTCCTATCCCTATCTCTGTATTAATTCTGCCGTGCCTCCAGTCGGTCCAGCCGGCTCTTCAAAGACGAGACTTCACCCTCGATTGTTGTAATGCGCCGATCTAGCTCAGTATAAGAAAACTTTATCATGGCCTTGACTTCTTTGAATTCTTCCTTGACTTCTTCCCGAAACTGCTTTATTTCTTCCCGAATAGCGTCATGGCCTTCCGCTACCTGCCTGATCTCACTTCTGAGGCCCTCTGCAACTACTCCGAAGTACCTCTTAATCTCCTCGATTTCGCCTTTATCCATTTAGATTCTCCATCAAAATTGTAGTATACAATTTGCCAGGTTAATGACTATTTTTTAGAACCTTTAGGATTGAATCTCTGAAGGATATCCGTCTCCAATACTTTAAAATAGAAATATTCGCTTCCTGTCTTTCCTGTACTTCCTGTTCCATTAAGAAAAAAAGGGGGGGCCGACTAATCTGAAATCAACTGATGATGCATCTCTTCATTAAAATTTGCAAGGGTCTTTTCAAGGTAACGCCATGCCTTGGAGAAAAATCGTTCTAACTGGGATGGCCGGTGGAGGTCTGTTCCTATGAAATGATAGAACCCCTGCTTTAATATGGCGTTCCCAGCCTCTTCTGCAGCCGGCCCATACTGACCGATCACTGAACCCAGATTTAGCTGAAGGAGGGCGCCATGTTCTATCCAGGTCTTTAACAAACCGAATCCTCTATCCCTCTGGATAAAGTCGTACCTCTCAATACGGGCGATAATAGGCTGAATATTACTGAGCCTGCACGCAAACAGGAGTTGTTCTATATATACAGGTGTGTTTAAAGATGGTAATTCAACCAGGATCAATTGCCTTTTATTGCCGAAGGTGAGCAGACTTAAAGGGTCCTCCCTGACTTTTTTAACGAGATAATCATCAAGGTAGTATTCCGCACCCAGTACGAGTCTAAAATCAGGAAAACGCTGAGAGGACAGATCGTATAACTTATTAAAACCGCTCCTAATGTCTTCCTCAGTATTATTAAAGATTTCAGGGTAGATATGAGGTGTTGTTACCATTCCTTTATAACCCAGGTCGATCAGGCCCTGGATGGAGGATAGCGCCTCGTCAAGATTCTGGGTTCCATCGTCAAGACCCGGCACCAGATGACTGTGGATATCGTATCTGAGTCTTGCCGCCGTGCATCGATCCTTATTAAGGGCCCTAATAAACATATTGCCTTTTAATTCTTACGAAGAGGATCTTACTTTGTATATACTCAATGTCAATTTGCCTAAGATGCACCCCGGCCCGCAAGGACAACAAATATCGTTTTAAAAAAGATCTTAAGGTCCAGCTTGAGCGACCAGTTATCAATATACTCAAGGTCCAGCTCCATCCATTTCTTAAAATCTGCAATCCTGTTACGGCCATTCACCTGCCAGAGACATGTCAGGCCCGGCCTCATTGAAAGACGGCGTCTCTGCCAGCGTTCATAGTGTTCCACCTCCTCGGGAAGGGGTGGCCGCGGTCCCACCATACTCATATCCCCGGCCAGGACATTGTAGAACTGGGGAAGCTCGTCCAGGCTGATCCTGCGCAGGAAACGGCCAATCGGCGTAACCCTCGGGTCCTTCTTCATCTTAAAAGCAGGCCCATCCATCTCATTAAGATGTCCTATATGGTTTTTCAATTGCTCGGCATTTTTCAACATAGACCTGAACTTGTAGAGGGTAAAATGCCTCCCGTTCAACCCTACTCTAGTCTGCCTGAAAAATATCGGTCCCTCTGAGGTCAATCTAATCAAAAGGGCAATCAGGATCATCCCCGGCATTAAAAGGATCAGAAGCATGGAAGCAATAACAATATCAAAGAGACGTTTCGCCATGAGAAGCGCTTCATTGTGTGGGGTCGTTGTAAAGGTCAGTAGCGGGATACCATAGAGGTCTTCCAGATGTACCTTCGCAATCATATGGGGAAAGAAGTTAATCGCTACGCGTGTCCTGATCCCCTGCTCCTCGCACAAGAGAAAGATCTCTTCAAGCTCTTCAAGCCGCTTTCTCGAAACAGCAAAGACCAATTCGTCAATGACATATCTTCCTAACATCTCCCGGAGATCGGTTACCACGCCTAATACCGGATAGCCCATCACCTTTCCAACCCTGCTATCTGTTTGATCAGACACAAAACCAATCAGCCTAAACCCCCACTGTTTATGCCCGACAATTACCTTTGCCAACTCCCGGGCCCTTCTCCCTGTCCCGACCAGGATAATATTCCGGTAATTATATCCCCTCCTCCTGGCAGAACGGACCATAAGACGTAAAATAAGCCGATCGAGAAAGAGAAAGAGAAAACTGATCAAACCGAAGAATATGATAAAAAGACGGCTGATATAATCGGCTTTCAAGGCAAAAACAGCTGTCGTCAGAAGCAACGTCCCAAAAAATGAGACCTCTGCAACCTTCCAGACTTCATTCCAAAAAGGCTTGGTTCGCTGCGATTCGTAAAGATCGAAATAATAGAAGAGGAACGACCATATTGGCAGAATGATATAGATCAGCCAGACATACTGCTGAAGCAGGAAGAGATGTTCATACTTATCTGAAAAATAGAGATCGCGGAACCTATACGTTATAAGAAATGAACCTACAAGGAGGAATAATTCAGTTAAATAAAGGAAGAGTGAAACGAGCTTTGCCTTCTGTTTTAGCATATTATCCTGAAAAGTAATACATTTTGAGGATTTCTATTTATATTTTAGTTAACCTAGGATACCACGGTTATGCTACTCAATCCCAGAGATGTTTCTATATTTGAGAATGAACTTTACCCAGCTTTTAAAATGCTCATAGTTGGCACGGCTAAAAGGATTTTTACGGCTCTTTTGACGATGCTCGTGGATGGCTACAGCCTCCGGATGGTAGACTACTTTCCAACCAGCTTTTTTAAGACGCAGACAAAGATCGACATCTTCAAAATATAAAAAGAAACGTGGATCAAAGACTTCATCGGGTACTGTCTCTGCGCGGACCATCATACATCCCCCCAAGGCCCAATCAATTTCCCGTATAGTTGCGTGATCCCAGTCGGTCATTAAATGTTTTTGCAAGATCGGATGATTCGGAAAGATCTTACATAGAAAAGTTCTCCGGAAAAGAATCGTGGGAAGGTCATAAAATTTTCTGGCCGAGGCCTGCACGTTTCCCTCAGGGTCAAGAAGCTTAGGAACAACCAATCCGACCCTACTATTTTTTTCCATAAAATCATTGAGAATTGAAATTGTATTTTGAAGAACCTGGACATCTGGATTTAAAATGAAGAGATATTGGGCATGAAGTTGCCATCTGGCTAAATTGACCGCCCTGCCGAATCCTAGATTTTTTTCTTGAGGCAGAAATTGTATATCTATATTTTTTGGAATAATTCTATGAATCCTCCTGGGTCTATTCTCTACAACGACAACTTTAAATTTAGAAGACAGCGTTGAATTTGCAAGGGCCATAAGCGCCTGATCGAGAAGAGGATCCGATTGATAATCTACAATAATAATTCCTATATCATACATCCCCTCAGTACCCTCGCAGCCCTATCTCTGAATACTCCTTGCTCAAGATGACTTCAGCGTTAAGCGTAGGAATAATAAATCATAATAATTTCCTGACAACATTTGCCATGAAAAATAGGGAATAAGCTATTCGTCTTGGTAGCACAATAGCAGGTAGTGTAAAAATCCAAAAGTAGATATATCCCTTGTACAAGGGATATAAAACTTTATAATAATCCTCTTTTTTAGTTTTAATAATATCCATTCTCGACCTTATAACATTTGCTGGAAAAAATCTTGAAAGTAGTTTTTTATTTACAATTTCAAAAAATTCTCTGTTTACCCCTTTACTTATAAATGCATAAGAAATTTTGTTAAAATTGACCCCGAATACTTCACAGAGTCTGTATCCTCCCGAATTATACAATTTAGCTGCAATTAAATACTCCCTGACAAAAACATTTTTCTGTGAATTTAATAGCGCAGGAAAAGTCCATCCTAATTGGATTAAATTAGTATTTATAAATTCCTCTAAATCCGAATTGGGGGGCACAAGAGATTTGTTAATTATATTGACGGAGGTAAATGTTAAAAAATAATTGACCTTTCGTATAAACTTTTTCAGATTGTTATAAACAATGTATCCCTTAAGATATCTTATTGGTCTTTCCAAAATAAAATTGTTCACAAAACCGTACGAGCTTAGATGAACAATTCCATAATTTCCTCCTTCTAAAATATCCAGAATCTTTTCAATAGAGCCATCAAGCAAGATATCGTCATCACCTAAAATTAATACATATTTGCTATTTGCCATAATAAAGCATTGTAGAAAATTTTTGTCTGATCCAATATTTTCTCTATTTTTAATATACTTGATAGTAAAACCCTTAGAAATATATTTGTTAACTATCTCGGAACTATTGTCTGTAGAATTATTATCCGAGACGAGGATTTCTACGCAAGATTTGTTTTTTTTCAGTTGCCAGCATATGTGAGATAAACTCTGCTCGAGATATGGGGCCCTGTTATAAGTTGGTATGGCTATCGTAAGTAGCTTCCCATCTTGAATACCCACCTGTGTGACTCCTCTTTTCTTTTCTGGTAAAAAATGCTTATGACCCAAGGGACTCCCCAAAGGTAACTCGATAAAAACCCGAGGAAGAAATATTTAGGTGGTAGAAATTTGACGCACAGGAAAGTTGTTATTACTATATAAAGGGCTGATAAAAAAGAAGGAACTACCAAGGGCTCTTCCTTGTAGGCTCTTAAATATATGGCAAGGGTATTTACGATAACCTGTAAGAACCATGCCGCCGCAAGAAAAGACATCGAGGTCGTATCTACAAATTTATCTACTATAGCCACTTTTCCTTTCAATAGAAAGATTAGCAAAAAGACCATCGCAGCGCTAGCCATGAATGTAATGCATGACAGGATTAAATTTTTAGAAAATAAATTGTCGCGGGCCTTCCATTCCTTCTTTGAAACATGCATATTCAACTTTGGGGTTACAGCTGAAACCCATACATTCGATATGCTGAATATTCCCATCCAGAGAGTTATACTGATCCCTATCTTACCTGCCTCAACCGGCCCATGGAAATGAAACATAACCGGTGTATACATCTGAAAGATGAAATACCCGCTCACCCAGCTTACGGCATACCTCCAAAATAGCGGTATAACTTCGCCCCTCCACTGATAACTGCATGTTTTTGACTCCTCGATAAAACCCGAAATTGCAGGGCTAAATTCTTTCAATATCAAGATACTGCCTAAGATAGCACCGGCAAGAAGTGAAACTGACAGGGCGAGTAACCCGAGCTTTAGTACAAGGGTAAGACACATGGTCAGTGTCATAAAAATAACTATCACCGACCTCATTCTTTGAACAATCCCAACCGAGTCGCATCCCTCAAAGAAATACAGGATGACATTGTTAACAAATGTCATAGCTGCACCGATTACAAAGATAATCCATGGGATATACCAATAAACATTAGTATTTCTAAAGGAAAACAGATAATACCCTATGAACAATATCACGGGGACTGACAATAATACTATCGTAGTTATCCATCTTATGGTAAAGGTAAAAAGTGTAGAAAGCCTTTTTAAATGCCTCTCGTCACCTTTTATTATACGATATTTGTCAAAGTGGAGATGGGCAAATTCATGGGCTGATAATTGCAATATCAGATTTGAAAAACCTAAGTCAGCCAACATGATCAAGGCAGCGAGGCCTGAGAATGTAAACCAGTATCCTTGCTCTTCAGGGGAGATGAAAATGGGGACCAATAATAATGTGGCGAATCCATTAACAGATTTTGATATCTGATTAAATCCGGTAAATATGTGATCGCTGCTTAAATGTTTTATTATAAAACCCATTATCAGAAGAAAATTTTTTATAAGTCCGCTAACAATAGCGGTTGCAATCGAAGTCTATGATGTTCGTTTGTAAACACTAATCAACTTGCCTTTTTCAATAAGTTCGTACTCATCTTTGACTGCATAAAAAATATTATACAACTCACGATACCTCCCAATCCTTGATGTCCTCTCCTGAATCGTCCCTATATCATTATATATTTTTGCCCAAGGATCGATAGAATAGTTATCCATATTAGAATCAACAAAAATATATTCTGGCTTACGAGATGATAATGTACTCACTGCTTCTTGGCTTTCAACTGGAGAGAAAAGATGCCAGTGCATTTCAAAAAAAGGCATTTTGCTGTATTTTTTTGAGAGAAATGGCAATATATTGTCATACCTTGAAATGATATAGATACCATTCTCATTGCCACTATATTTACTTATTAAAGATATGCTTTCATTTATCGATTCGGGATTTATTGTTGTTACCAGATGAGCCCTGTCGTAATTCCATTCATATATTTTATGATCTCCAAAATTATCCATAAACATCTTTTTCTGCTTATAAAAATGTTTTATGGAGATTAAAACCACAAAAATAAGAACAAAGGATAATATTCTTGCGCAGTTGTGCAATAACTTACTTACATTGATATTTTCTTTAAAAAATATTTCTCGAGCCAAATAGATCATCAGAAATAACTGTAAGCCTGCAAAAGGAATCACTGTAGGAAGATGGTTTGAAAGACCAGACCAGTAATAATAAACAAACAGTCCTTGGGTATATATAAAAATAAAAAGATAGATATACTTAAAATAATGCCTTTCCTCTCGCAGAAAGAAAAGGAATAAATAGGAGACAACAAGATAGCATATTGTTAGAAAAATGATTACAGGATTTGCAGGCCAGGAAAAAAGTCCAAGTATGAAATAAGAAAAGGTTTTACCCATAGGCCCTATAGCGGCTAGATGCAAAGATAAAAATATCAATAATACTGATATAAATAAAGTCGATAACCAAAGGTACCTATTTTTACCCTGCTTGTTCTCAATAATGTATAAAAATATCGAGACAATAAATGCGCCAGCAAGCATAAGCCCGAACTGCCTATTTATTATTACGTTAGCCAGCGTAAGAAGTATTGCCAGTCCCAAATATAATAAACTCTTTTTTCTAAAGAATAATAATAATAATATAAGAACAATGGCATCGAAGAAGTGGATGAGAGGCAGTATCCCCGGTGCCAATATTAAGGCAATATAACCTTGATAAAAAAAAGCAGCCGCCACAAAAGCGAAGACCCCGAAGATATAAACGCTGTCTTTAAATAAGAAGTAAAGCAAAAGTAAAAAGGTCAAAAAATAAATGACATAATAGATGTAGCATTTATAATAATTCTCAATAGATAATCCACCAAAAAAATCCATTGTTCTTTGCAGAATAAAAGTAAAACCGATGTCGTATTGAGGATAAACCTCTCCCATAGGCTTACCGAGCGCATACTCATTTATCGGGTTTAAAACATGACCAATATGATTGATCTGACCTCTTGTCATATTTTGATGAGAATATTCAAGTTGGTTATAAAAATAAAACTGTTTTATTTTTTCAATATCAACCGTTTTTAATTTCTCAACAAGGCCTTTATAACTCACATAGGATTGCTCTTTTAAGTTTGAAATCTTTTCCAAAGATAACTCATTCCTTTCGATCTTCGAAATGATAACTTGTTGAATTGGCTTGATATCTTTGTATTTAAATTCATTGTAAAATCTCGCAATGTCAACGGCTCTATTAGATATCCCTTGCCTTTCATCCATGTTGCTTTTTAAATCAATAAATACATCCAAGACGACATCGATATCATGCTCACTTAGATACGTTAAGAATTCTTTATTACTTACATCCTCACCTTTTATGTATGTTACGCCATAAATATCGTCATATTCGTTCATTAAGTAAACGGGACCCTTAAAGACCAGGAAAGGTTCCAAAGAGATGAGAAACAACAGGATCCAAGACAAGATACTAAATGTTTTTTTTCGCAACAAGAGCCCTGGATCAAATAGGTAAAATAAAGGAGTAAGGAAAATGACAAAAGATATTACGATACGTTGCGATACGGATAAAAATGGTATAAGAATTAAAGAAATAACGGAACCAAACAAAATCAAATAAGAATACGAACCTCTTTCTTGCGCTAAATGCCGTATCAGTTCCGTATTCTTCTTGTTAATAATCAGATATACAAATAGACCATACAGCCCAAGATTAATACTCAGAAACATATAATGAGCCAGATTGCTTTCCATCGGATGAAAAAAGATAGAAACCCAAGGATAAACTTCAAAATCATAATCAGTTAACAGTAACTTCCTTAGCAACGATACTGCATTCCATGAGCATATACCTAATGCAAAAAAAGATAATATTAATTGGACTCCAAACAACAATAATTTATCCTTAATAACCTCTATGAAGTTCTGAACATTGTTTTTCATGTTCTTAGACTCTGGTTAATTAAATTGACTAACACTTTACGTTCAAAAACTGTTGTGGTTTACATGTGCTAACTTGGGTCCGTTTCCAAATGAAACTTACCCGGTTAATGACCGATTACTTACATAACATAGTTTTTAACAGTTTGGGTATAGATATCAAAGTCAATTGAATTATTTTGAATATTTATGCCATCTCTAACCGTCTTATCTGAGTCGACTATTAAACAACTTTGATTTTCAAATACAACGTTCTTATTCAGCGTTGTATACAAATGACCGCGTTCTTTTTCTATAAATAAATAAACCTTATGATCCATGAAATGTTTATAATATGGTTTGTCTTTCCAATGATCTGAATCCCAAAATCCCGGGATCATCCACGGCGTTGGCAAAACAGCTGGGTACATGTCTCTATAGAGGATATCTAGAATTGGGTTAGCCTGAGATCTTGTCAATAGGTGTGGAAATAGCATTTAGGCAGCCATCCTTTCTGAC
>CAYZUL010000003.1:0-84029 GCA_964481895.1 uncultured Nitrospirota bacterium
GTCGGCTCCTCAACGTACAAACCGTACGCCTGCGTCGCCTCCTCCTCGCCGCCTTTGTATCCTGTTGAATGCGAATTGGTATCACTTATCTTCATCTATCCCCTTGAGGCTATCCTATCACTGCTGCGAGCTTGAACATCGGCAGGTACATTGCTACTACTATAAAACCTATTATCACCCCAAGAAAGACCATAAGCAGAGGCTCGAGCATAGATGTAAGTGCAATTACTGCTGCATCCACCTCATCGTCATAGAAATCCGCGATCTTTCCAAGCATTGTATCGAGCGCACCTGTAGCCTCCCCGATTGATATCATCTGAACAACCATGGGGGGGAAAACCTTTGCCCTGGCTAACGGGTCGGCAACGGTCTTTCCTTCGCTGACAAACTGCCTGGCTGTTAAGAGCGCCTCCTCAATAACCTTATTGCCGGATGTTCCGGCCACTATTGCCATGCCTTCCAATATTGGTATGCCGCTGCTTATCAATGTGCCGAGGGTCCTTGTAAATTTTGCCACAGCAGCCTTTCGAATTAAATCTCCAAAGACAGGGAGTTTCAACAGGAATCTATCTGTGATCCTTCTTCCATTTTCGGTCTTATAGAACCTCTTGAAGGCAAAGGATATGGCTCCAAAGCCGATTACCATAAATATAACATAGGATTGCATGAAGTTGCTTGTATCAATCACGAGCTGGGTCGGGAGGGGCAGTGTGCCGCCAAAGTCTGTAAACATCTTTGCGAAGATCGGTATTACCCATATCATGAGTACCGCGATTACCACCACGGCTACACCCATAATAGTAATAGGATATACCATTGCAGTTTTTATCTGTTTTTTTAATTTCATCGCCTTCTCTATATGTTTGGCAAGACGGCTTAATATGGTATCGAGTATACCGCCTGCTTCACCTGCGGCCACCATCTTTACATATAGATCATCAAATACCGTTGGGTGTTTTTTTAGCGCATCTGCATATGTTGAACCGGCCTCAACATCCATCCGAAGATCGGCAACTGCCTTTGCCAGGATCTTATTTTCTGTCTGGGTTGAAAGGATTTCAAGGCACTGCACGAGGGGGAGGCCTGCATCTATCATGGTTGCAAACTGTCTTGTAAATACAACTATATCCTTGTCGGTTACCTTTCCGCCAAAACCCGGAATAGGAAGCTTAAGCTCCCTGCTTTTCTGCTGGATGGAAGTTACAAGGATATTCTGCTTTCTCAGAAGACCGACAACCTCTTCCCTGTTCTTAGCAACTACTTCACCCTTCTGTAAGCTTCCCTGTCTTGTCCTGCCAGTCCATACAAAGGTAGCCATGTCCCCTCCTTAAACTATTTACAGGGGCTTTTAGCCGCCCACTCCGATGGCGAAAGCCGCATCGGAGCCTCCCCCTGGGCGCTTGCCATGCTCGCTGGGTATCTATCTTGCAACCTTTTGTTCTTTAGGGGTCTGGGACGGGCCAGACCCGGTCCTGTTTATCATGGTAATCAGCTCTTCGTGCATGCTTGATCGTGCTATCGCATCGTCATAGGTTATTAGCCTCTTCTGATACAAATCGAGGAGCGACTGGTTCATCGTCTGCATCCCATGTTTTGATTGCCCGGCCTGCATGTTCCCGTATATCTGATGTATCTTGTCTTCACGTATCAGGTTCCGGATGGCAGGTGTCGGGATCAGTATCTCTATCGCGAGGACTCTTCCGTTGCCTGTTGCTTTCGGAAGGAGTTGCTGCGACAATATTCCCTCCAGAACGAATGACAGCTGGGCCCTTACCTGGGGCTGCTGGTAGGGAGGGAAGACATCTATAATCCTATTAATCGTCTGGGCAGTTGAATTGGTATGGAGCGTAGCGAACGTAAGATGGCCTGTCTCTGCTATGGTCAGTGTAGCCTCAATCGTTTCAAGATCCCTCATTTCACCAATGAGAACCACATCCGGGTCTTGCCTTAATATATATTTTAAGGCCGTCTTGAATGATTTTGTGTCAGAGTTTACCTCCCTCTGGTTTATGATCGCCTTTTTGTGGGGATGGAGGAACTCTATCGGATCCTCTACTGTGACGATATGCTCATGCCTTTCACTATTTATCTTGTCTACCATTGACGCCAATGTGGTCGATTTTCCGCTCCCTGTCGGTCCTGTAACAAGGACAAGACCCCTCGGTTTTTTCACAAATTCATTTACTGCAGTTGGCAGCCCTAACTCCTCAAAGGTCGATATTTTAAAAGGGATACCCCTGATTGCCGCTGCGGCGGCACCGCGTTGCATAAATACGTTTGCCCTGAACCGGCTTAGGCCCTTTAAACCAAAGGAGAGATCAAGCTCGTTATCTTCTTCAAATTTATGTTTTTGAGAGTCCGTCAGGATGCTATATATAAGCTGTTTTGTGTCCGACGGGGTAAGGGCAGGCATGTTGAGCGGGACAAGCCTCCCATCCACCCTTATCTGTGGCGGTGTTCCGGTTGTTATATGAAGATCGGACGCACCCTTTTCGATCATCGTCTGAAGGAGCTGATAGAGATTTGCCACGTTTCCCTGTCCTTTTAAAATGTTAGTTTACTTAAAGGGGCTTGCGTCGCCCCCTCCACCGGCAAAGCCGGATGGAGCCCCCCTCAACGCTCGCTTTGCTCACTGGATAGATTTATAGGGGCCCTTAGTTGCCTCCCTCTACAGTCAGAGCATGTGGATACTTACAGATCAGTCTCTAAATGTAGAGTTAACAACCTCCTCTACAGATGTTAGTCCTTCCCGTATTTTCTGAAGACCGCTCATCCGAAGAGTCGCCATACCTGACCGAACTGCCGTCTTTTTTATCTCATCCGAAGAACCTCCCTGCAATACCTGCTCCCTTAACTCCTCTCCTATGGGCATGACCTCATAGAGCGCAAGCCGCCCTTTATAGCCTGTGTTGTTGCAGGTCGGACACCCCTTTCCCCGGTAGCAGACCATTGTCTTTGCCTCTTCCTCCGGTATTCCTATTTCGATTAATGCATCAGGAGGTATCTTTTCTGCCTCCTTACAATCCCGGCATATCCTCCTTACGAGTCTCTGGGCGAGTATGAGTATCGTTGAAGAGGCGACAAGGAATGGCTCAATACCCATATTCAATAGCCTGTTAATGGTGCTCGGGGCATCGTTGGTATGGAGCGTGGAGAGGACAAGGTGTCCTGTCAACGCAGCCTTGACTGCAATCTCTGCGGTCTCATAATCCCTGATCTCTCCAACCATCACCACGTCCGGGTCCTGACGCAGAAATGAACGGAGCGCAGCAGCAAAATTCAGCCCTATCTCCTCCTTCATCTGGACCTGATTTATACCCATCAGGTTGTATTCTACAGGATCTTCTGCCGTCATGATATTAATATCCGTTGTGTTTATATAACTTAAGGCGGAGTAAAGTGTCGTTGTTTTTCCGCTCCCTGTAGGTCCTGTAACAAGCACCATCCCGAAGGGGGAGGTAATTGCCTTCATGAAATCGTCTAATGCCTTAGGTTCAAATCCAAGCTTGGTTAGGTCAAGGGTAAGGTTCCCCTTGTCCAGTATCCTCATGACTATCTTTTCGCCGAAGAGGCACGGAAGTGAGGATACCCTTAAGTCCACCTCCTTCTCCTTCATCTTCAGTTTTATCCTGCCGTCTTGCGGGAGCCTTCTCTCTGAGATATCAAGGTCGGCCATAATCTTAAGCCTGGATGTAAGTGCGGCCCTAAGCTTCATAGGCGGGCTCATAGTTTCATAGAGTATACCGTCAATCCTGTATCTGACCCTGAACTTCTTTTCGTATGCCTCTATATGTATATCAGAGGCACCTTTCTTTATGGCCTCTGTCAGGATTAGGTTTGCAAGTTTAACAACCGGGGCTTCCTCTACTGCCTCCTTTAGCTGGGAGACATTTACGCTCTCTTCCTCAGCATCCTGAACTACGTCGAGATCATCCTGCGTCTGCTCAATTACCCTCTGAAGGTCGTGGGCAGAGTCATAGAATCTGTTTATAGCTGTAATAATATTGGTCTCCGAGGCTATCATCGGTTCAATATCATACCCTGTCATAAACTTTATATCATCTATTGCCAATACGTCAGTAGGGTCTATCATGGCAAGACTTAATGTGGATCCTGACCGCTTAACCGGAATTACATGATGTTTTTGAACTACCTCTTGCGGTACGAGTTTTATTATCGTTGGGTCTATCTCGCACTTATTCAGGTCTATCGCCGGGATACTATATCTTTGGCTCAGGAACCTTATCAAACTTCCCTCATCGAGATACCCCAGCTTTACTATAATACTTCCGAGACGTCCACCATCTTTTTTTTGGGCTAACAATGCCTTTTCCAGCTGCTCATCTGTCAGGAGACGGGCACCGACCAGTAGTTTTCCCAATTTTTCAGCTATCATCACCTTTTTTTTACCCGTTCCCTCAAGATTTAATTTTTTTTAGTTTAACTATTCCCCTCTGGTTTGTCAATATTCTGCTTTTGCCAGTACCAGAGGCCGAAGATAATTAATCCAAGAAGGATTATCGTAGGATAGCCAAAATTTTTTGATGAGTAGGTAATAAGATCATCAAACCTGCCTATGAGCAGCGACATCCTGGCCATTACCGTATAGCCGAATCCAGCGCCGAAGGAGACCATAAGAAAATAAATTCCTGTCCTTGCCATCACATTTACTGCGCCCTTGTGTTCTATAGAAAAGAAGAAATAGAAGAGCACCGCCGTCACCCCAATAAGGATTAAGATGCTGTTTAAATTCCCCCATGAAACGCCTATATTTCCACCACGGTTTGATACGAAAGGGATCAATGACGCCTGTACTTGTTGTAATATAAATGAGGATATGATCCTGGGGATGGCCATCCCGGAGCCGACCCCGACCACAAAGGCAAATGACCATCTGGAAAGCCAGAGGGCCCTCGGAATAAATCTGGTTAGCATCAGGAGCCCCAGCATTGCAGGGATGATCAGCCAGTACTTACCTTCATGGATCAATGGGGCATAAAGATCTTTGATCATGTTATCAAAGATGATCCGGACTATCGTGTAGCCCAATGATACCCCTACATATATATGCTCACCAAGCTTGAAAAAGGGGTTGTCCTTATAAAGGAAGCTATACATAAGGAGGGTTAACCCAACAGCAACCCAGGCGCCAATAATTATTTCCGTTGACATCCTAAGTGCCTCTCTTCTTTTTTTCACCTGTAATCAGGTAAAAGATATTGCAGAGGATTATCAGGAATATGATCACTAAATGGGTTGCAGACTGGGCATCCATGCCGGCTATTGCCTTTCCCTTTTTCTGAATCAGTGTTTCGTATTCAGCAGCACCCCTTAATCCCCCGATGAGACCATTTATCTGGCCTGATTGTAGCAGGGGGTAGAGACCAGGCACTATTACTGCTGTGCCGCCTCCTCCAAGCTCAAATTTGTATTTATCCTTTCCGAATACATACCAGGCTTCTATTCCGGGGTTTCCGGCTGCGAGGCTTACGGTATACCTGATATCTTTTAAGTTTCTCACGTCCTTGAGTACGGGGAGCTCCTTTGTCTTATTCCCATGATGGTCCTGGGGAAATGTGGTATATAGATCTTGACCCATATTTAATATAACAGCAGAGCCGCCCGGAGAAAATCCAAGAAAAACATAATCTATTCCAGCCGACTTTTTCATCTCTGATGCAATCTTTGTAAAGATCTCATCTGCCATCCCTGTCCCTGTAAGCCATAGGGTCATACCGATTACCCTTAGGTTCTTCCGGAATGCATGCCTGACTATGGCAATAGCCATAGGATGCAGTTCAGGTTTTGATGAGGGATCAAAATCAAGAGAGAGAAGAAAAACTGACCCTTCAGGCATCGATTCTATGTAATCATATACTCCCTTCACCTCGGGGGTTGGATTTACCGGAAGGCCGATAGGGTTCAATAGAAGGATCAGGGTGACAAGCCCTATAAGACAAAATATTGCCCGTCGGTCTATACCTAGCATCCAACTTGCAATCTCCTTCATTCCTTACCCCCGAGATATGACTTTTCTATTCCAAAGATAATCTTTAGGGACATTGCGATTACCCCAAGGCTTATCCCTATAAGAATAGCGCGCCTGGCAGCGGTATTGAGGACATTTAGTATCCAGCCAGAGATATCTCCCGCAAAGGATATAAGATATTCTCCCAGCGGTACCCTGCCGAACATTACTATGATTGCTGCAACAAGAAGTACAGTGGCCTCAATTGTTTTGGCCCTGAAGGCCCGATATGCGGCAGATGCCACAAAGAAGGCAAGAATAGAAAACATAGTCCCCCCTAGAGGCACCAGCATATAAGTATATATCCAGCCAAAGGAAGTACCTTCCTCCTTCCCCTCCGCCATGATACCAACTATAACGGTAGCTATCATGGAGACATAAACTACAAGGCTATATCCCCAGCCCGGGACAGAGCGCCTTATCTTCTGAAAATGGTGATGAGTCAGGCTTGCTATGCCTAATACCATTGCAAATCCTGATATGATCCTGAGCCATTCAGACACCCCGGTAAGTGCCTTCTCAGATATGGGATGCGGTATATAATATTGTAGTATAAAGAAGATACCTGCAATAAATGTTATTATGAGCGGAAACTTTCTTTTTAAGAACAGGAGCATACTTATCCCTATCTACTTAAAGTCCTTGAATAGATCCAGGACCAAAGAAACACTGTCCATTCCGGTTACAGCCCCGAAGGTGGCCAGCAGGGTTCCAATCAAAATAACACCAAGAAGGAAACCCTTTCCTATATCTTGCCCCCTCAGCGTTCCAAGTAAAACAGGCTCCCTTGAGAGATATGCGCTTGCGGCATAAAGCTCCTCGCCTATTAGCGTGTAGTCACATGCTGTTACAAAGAAAGGAAGCTGATGGTCCGCGTCTGTTCCAGCTATCTGGATGGACCCTGCCTGGGCGCCTGTTTCGGCAAGGAGAAGAGATTCTGCATAGTAGAAACCCATATAGAAGTTTGCCGCAGGTTTTTCCCTAAGCATTATTCCGTCTACTGAGGCTGTGTAGCTAAACTGGTCTGTTGTAATAAAGAAGTTTGAATCATCCTTATATGCGTCGGGCCTACCGGCAGAGATATATGCCTCCCTTACTATCTCCTGGCAAACGGCCATTACAACAGGGTCTCGGTGGGGAACCTTGATCTCGGTATCGTATGTTGCAACCCTTTTTGCTACCTCACCCAGGATTACCGTTGCAGCTATTGTAGAAAGACTATCCATTCCATCGGAGCCTGTAAGATAAAGGATAGGCCTTCCCATCTCTGTAGCTCTCCCGATTGCCTCCTCCACTGCATCGAGGCCAGGTATCCTTCTTAAAAAAAGGTTAGGGTTCTTTTTGGCATGGCCTATAGAGAAGAGGAGAACGCCGGAGAAGATTATCATAAGTAAGAAGTTGTTAAGGAGGGAGAAGTTGAAGATATTAGGACGGGTGGAAGCATCTACGATATTGCTCTCTACAGTGCTCTCTCCGTCTGTGACTGCGAGCTTTAAAAAAAATTGCTTGCCGTCAGAAATAACCAGGCCGTTGCCGGATTGCACAAGATAGTAATGGTAACTATTGGTAAATCTCCTTGTCCACCAAGGTTTTCCAAGATCCTTCTGGTAATGGGTATTGGAAGGGAACTCAGCTATCTTCTTAAACTCTCCCGACCCGGATTCGGACATAAACACCTGATAGTTTGCCGATGGTCGATCGTAGGGTGCGGCCTTCCAGACCAATGTAATCGAATCCCCGGAGTCATCAGGGGTATCATAGGCAGAAAATTCGACTGGCGGGGTAAGTTCTGATTGTTGAGCTATAGAATTTAATGCTAAGAATAGGATTAAGGTTAAGGCTAATGAAAAAGTAAACCAAGATCGTAGATTCAATCTTCTTTTAACCATATCCACTGTCATCGCCTCATCAATTATACCGATGGAAAGAGGTCTAATTTAATCATATCTATATCAAACTTGTCAAAAGATTTCCAGTTGCAGAGTTTTAGACGGGGGCAAGCGGCTTCCAAATTTTTATGATCGAAAAATTATCATAAAAGCCTTTTTATTATAGATGTTTCGCATAAAAATTTTTCACCCACTTGCCCCCGTCGGCTTATTTTTCATCTTCC
Source organism: uncultured Nitrospirota bacterium (assembly GCA_964481895.1). Lineage (GTDB taxonomy): Bacteria > Nitrospirota > Nitrospiria > JACRHA01 > JACRHA01 > JACRHA01. The sequence continues at coordinate 8,142 of CAYZUL010000003.1, forward strand.
CTGACTTTCCAATACCTCGGATTAAAAGGGCAGTTTGTATGGGGACAGATTACGCATACCTTGCTATGATAGATAATAGCCATCCATATCAGGAAGGCGGTAAGGACGATAGACAGGAACGGATGGATAAACCAGAAGGCCCACGCCCCGGCAACAGCAAAGAGGGTTCCTATTACAGCAACGAAAATCCCCTCTCTCTTTGTTAAGAACGGTGGTTTCAAGCTTCTTTTTCTTTCAATGTTTAATTTCATGATATATGTTTTCTGAGGTATTGCTAAATCTTTATTATTATACTATAGATATTATTCCGAAGAAGGAAAAAATATAGCATAGATCCTTAAAAAGCATAAAATGTAATTAAAGGCGATAATTTAGATTTTATGCTGCTGTTGATTCAGTAAACTGTTTGACATTCAGGCCATTTTTTTATATAGTTCTAAATAGATAGATATACCCTTAACCTGGGAGATGTTCCCTTGAAATTCAACACAATAGAAGAGGCGATTGCCGATATAAAGAAGGGGAAGATGATTATCCTTGTTGATGATGAGGACAGGGAGAATGAGGGGGATCTCGTAATGGCGGCAGAAAAGGTAACGTCTGAGGCGATAAACTTTATGGCCAGGCACGGACGCGGGCTAATCTGTCTTGCCCTTACAGCAGAGAGGGTTGATGAACTCCAGCTTCCACAGATGGCAACGGATAATACTGCTACATTCGGGACGGCCTTTACCGTATCTATAGATGCAAGAGCGGGCGTTACTACAGGTATTTCGGCTCAAGACCGGGCGCACACGATCCTTGCTGCTATAAACCAGAAGACCAAACCTTCGGATCTTGCGAGACCGGGCCATATATTTCCCTTAAGGGCAATGAGGGGCGGTGTTTTAAAGAGGGCAGGTCAAACGGAGGGATCTGTAGACCTTGCAAGACTGGCAGGACTATACCCTGCGGGAGTGATATGCGAGATTATGAATGAAGATGGCACTATGGCCAGGGTGCCTCAGCTTATGGATTTTTCGAGTCAGCACCACCTCAAGATTATTACGGTTAAGGATCTTATAGAGTATAGGATGAAGAGGGAATCCTTTGTCAGGAGGGCGGCATCTGTCTCTCTTCCCACGGTCTATGGTGATTTTAAGGCTATTGTATATGAAAACGATATTGACAACGAATCTCACCTTGTGCTCCTGAAGGGAGAGATTAACCCTGATGATCCGATACTTGTGAGGGTGCACTCAGGGTGTCTGACAGGGGACGTCTTCGGCTCCAAAAGGTGTGATTGCGGTGAACAACTGCACAAATCTATGGAGATGATTGCGAAAGAGGGCAGCGGGGTTATCCTCTACATGCATCAGGAGGGGAGAGGGATCGGTCTTTTAAACAAGATCAAGGCCTATGGCCTTCAGGATGATGGCATGGATACCGTTGAAGCAAACCTGGAGCTCGGGTTCAAGCCGGATCTGAGGGATTATGGGATCGGTGCCCAGATACTGGTAGACCTCGGAATCAGGAAGTTGAGGCTGATGACGAACAACCCGAGGAAGATAGTGGGGCTTGAGGGTTATGGCCTTTCGATATTAGAGAGGGTTGCGATTGAGATGCCTCCCCATGAAAAAAATCTCCACTATTTGAGGACAAAGAAGCAGAAATTGGGGCATATCCTAAATAAGGTATAAAGCATAGAGGCCGAAGGAGAAATAATGCCAAAGGTAGTGGAAGGTTCGATTATAGGAAAGGGGTTACGATTCGGTATTGTTGTAAGCAGATTTAACGACTTTATATCAGATAAACTCCTGAATGGTGCAGTGGATGCCCTGACAAGGAGTGGGGCAAAAGGAGATGACATAGAGATCACAAAAGTGCCTGGGTCCTTTGAGATCCCACTTGTTGCCAAGAAGATGGCCCAGACAGGCAAGTATGATGCGATAATCTGTCTTGGTGCAATCATAAGGGGTGCGACCCCGCATTTTGAATATCTCTCCGCAGAAGTAACAAAGGGTATTGCCCAGATTTCATTAGACCTCACCTTCCCTATAGCATATGGGATCATCACTTCAGATAATCTTGAACAAGCGATAGAACGGGCCGGTACTAAGTCGGGCAATAAGGGATGGGATGCGGCACTCTCCGCTATAGAGATGGTGAATCTCTTTAAGAACCTGAAATAGCAACGTATTGTAGACAAATGGTATCTGGTATGAGATTAAGAAGAAAGGGAAGGGAATATGCACTGCAGCTTCTCTTTCAGTTTGATCTTAGCAGGGATGCCGAGGGGCTTTTTGATGGCTTCTGGCAGGGAAAAATCCTCCCTCTCCAGCTGATTGAGTTTACCGATATGCTGGTAAAAGGGGCTATAGTGCACCTTGCCATGATAGACAGGAAGATCATATCTAATGCCGAGAACTGGAGTCTCGACAGGATGGCGACAGTCGACCGGAACATCCTTAGGCTTGCAATCTACGAGCTGTTGTATCTGGATGATATCCCTTCAAAGGTAACTATAAATGAGGCGATCGAAATATCAAAGCGTTTCGGGGCAGAAGAATCGGGCTCTTTTATCAATGGGATACTTGACAGGATAGTTCAGTCTGATGAGAGGTTGATTAACAAGGCGGGAGGCATTAAGAGGATCGTTGGTACGGGTGGTGGCTCTTAAAGAGAAGATAACCAGGATAAGGTTTGACATAATCGTTCTTGGTTTCCTCAAAGATGTAAGGCCGTTAAAGGGCATCATGGCTAATATCGACTGGATATATTCCGGGGCTATATCAAGGATGATCATAGAGGAAAAGATTTCGGGTTCGGGGGGTGAGGCGCTACTAATGGCGACCGGAGATAAGATGAAGACCCCGAGGGTTCTCCTCCTGGGACTGGGAGAGACGGCAAATTATTCCTATAATACCATCCTTAGACTCTCCTCTGAGATCGCCGACAGGCTGAGGGAGTTAAAATTGTCTGGTGGGGCATTTGAGATTCCTGATCTCCCAGGGTCAAGATTGGACAGAGCCAGATCCTTCGATACCTTTATTTCCGGATTTACGGGAGATAATACCATGGATATAACTATGCTTGTTAGGGATGATGAGACAGCTGAAGAACTGGAGGAGAGGATCCCTATATGATAGACAGGTATTCACTCCCTAAAATGAAGGCGATTTGGGAGCCTGAAAACAAGTTTAAGGCCTGGCTTAAGGTCGAGATACTGGTTTGCGAGGGACAGGCAAGCATAGGGATGATACCTTCCGGTGTGGCGGAGCGGATAAAAGATAAAGCCCGGGTAGATGTAAGGCGGATAGACAGGATAGAAGAGACGGTAAAGCACGACGTAATAGCCTTTTTGGGTGCCATATCAGAAGGTCTCGGGGATGATGCCAAATATATCCATAAGGGGGTTACTTCGTCAGATATTATAGACACTGCCCTGGCGCTGCAGATGAAGGAGGCCGCAGATATCATCATTGATGACTTAAAACGCCTGCTTCAAATTTTAAAGGACAAGGCAATAAAATATAAGGAAACGGTGATGATAGGCAGGTCCCACGGTATACATGGGGAACCGATTACATTCGGTTTTAAGATGGCCCTCTGGCATGAGGAGGTTTGGAGGAATTTTAAAAGGATGGAGGCTGCAAAAGAGGCCATAAGCTACGGGAAGATATCCGGTGCCATGGGGACGTTTGCACACCTTCCGCCTTCAGTGGAGGAATATGTTATGAGAGGGCTTGGATTAAAGCCGGATCCTATCTCAAGCCAGATAATACAACGTGACCGGCATGCCCAATATTTAACAACCCTTGCAATAATTGCGGGCAGCATAGATAAGTTTGCTACAGAGATCAGGCACCTCCAGAGGACAGAGGTGCTTGAGGCGGAAGAATTTTTTTCCGAGGGACAGCGGGGTTCATCGGCAATGCCCCACAAGAGAAACCCCGTATCATGCGAGAACCTATCGGGTCTTGCAAGGATCGTCAGGGCAAATTCCATTGCCTCCCTCGAAGACATACCTCTATGGCATGAAAGGGATATAAGCCATTCCTCTGTCGAAAGGGTAATTATACCTGACAGTACTGTTATTATGGACTATATGATTAATAAGTTTACAGACATCCTTGATAAACTGACAGTATATCCTGCCAATATGAAGAAAAACCTTGAGCTGACCGGAGGGCTTATCTATTCAGAGCGGGTAATGCTCGAGCTTCTCAAGAATGGTTTGGACAAAGACACGGCATACAGGAAGGTCCAGTCCCATGCCATGGCAGCGTGGAAGGGGATCGGAAAGTTTATGAGCCTGCTGGCAGATGATCCGGAGGTCAGAAAATACCTGACATACGAGGAGATATCAGACTGTTTTGAAAATGGATATTATCTGAAAAATATAGATGAGATATACCGTAGGGTATTTGGAAGGTAGATACCCACGGGCAAGGCGAGCATGAGGGGGAGGCTCCGATGCGGCTTTCGCCATCGGAGGGGGCGACGCAAGCCCCTTTAGATCTATCCAGCAAGCAAAGCGAGCGTTGAGGGGGAGGCTCCATCAGGCTTTGCCTGTGGAGGGGGCGACGCAAGCCCCTATAAATAGAGGAGGATGTTCAATTGAAGGCTCATGTGTATGTTACCTTGAAGAGGGGGATCCTGGATCCGGCGGGAAAGGCCGTTTTGTCCTCTCTGGAATCGCTGGGATACAAGGGTATATCGCAGGTAAGGATCGGGAAGTATATGGAGATAGACATAGAAGGTCGGTCAAAGGCTGAGGCGGAGAAGGATATAAAGGATATGTGCGAAACACTCCTCGCAAATACTACCATAGAGGACTATTCTTTTGAAATGGATGATAAAAAGGATTCTTGATGAGCCTTGAAGGACGACTGGAAGATCTGGGTCTTCCGGATATCTTCCAGATTATCGGTTTGAGTAAGAGGTCAGGGGCTTTGACCATAGTGAGGCAGGAAGGCACAGGGAGGCTTGTCTTCTGCCTGGGTCAGGTCGTTTATGCCAGCTCTGATAATAAAAGCAGGCTTGGTTATACCCTTGTAAAAAAAGGTCTTATTTCCAATAAGGACCTTGAGAATGCCTTGAAAACCCAGAAGTTGAAGGGCGTTAAAAAACCTATAGGCACGATCCTGCTCGATGCCGGTGCGATAGACAGGAACATACTTGAAAAGGAGATAAGAAACCATGTTGTGGAGGTGGTAAGAGATCTTATGACATGGGAGAGCGGTTCTTTCCACTTTGAGCTTGGCGATCTGGTAGAGGGAGATGTTGCACTCAAATCTGGTATCAATCCGGAATTTCTCCTCCTTGAAAGCGCAAGGATTACGGATGAAGAAAAGAGAGAAAAGGAGAAGGCTCATGAGGTCAAGACTGAGACCCGGGTGATCAAGGAGAAAGAGGTGTCTGGAATTACAGCGACTGAACCCGTTACTGCTCAGTCTCAGACTAAACCTTTACCGCAGGGGAGGAAGGACCTTGTCCTCCTTACATCAATGATCGCAGAACTCTCTGGACCGTCGACAAGCAGTGAGATCACACTTCTGATCCTCAGGTTTGCGAGTGAGTTAATGAATAGGGCGGTGCTCTTCCTGGTAAAGAAGGAGTATATTGCGGGACTTGGCCAGTTCGGAATTGTATTCAAGGAGGGATCTGCGGATGTCAGGATAAGGGATGTGAAGATCCCGCTTAATGAAGAATCCTTACTCAGGGATGTTATAGAAAAAAAGACTACATTTAAAGGCCAACTTCCTTCTGGAGGATGGAATGACTATCTTGTTGAACAACTCGAATGTGAAAGACCTATCGAGGTATTCGTATCCCCTCTGATCAGCGACGGAAAGGTAATAGGACTTCTTTACGGTGACAATTTCCCGAACCGGGAAAGGATCGCTGAGACTGATGGACTTGAGGCCTTTATTAAGGTTTCAGGTGTGGCATTTGGCAAGGTGCTTCTGGAAAGGAGATTGCAGGAAACGAGGACACCGGAGCCGTCTGCAGGAAGGTAGAGTCATGCTTGTTATTGAGTTTCGTTGGTTAGGAGAGGCGAGTTAAGAGCCAACCCATAACTTAGAAATGAGGGTTGTCAGAGATGGAAAAAAGGGTTCTGATAGTAGAAGATTCAACTGCAATGAGATCCATGATTGCCTCTACAGTGGAAGAGATGAAAGGATATGTAACCGTAGAGGCGGCAAACGGCTTTGAGGCCTTAAGAATCATACCAAAGGAAAGATTTGATCTGATTATAACTGATATAAACATGCCCCATATAAATGGGCTTGAGATCATATCCTTCGTAAAGAATCATCCCTCCTTTAACTCTATCCCCATTATCATTGTTACCACTGAGCAGTCAGAGGAAGACAGGAAGAAGGGTATTTCCCTTGGGGCATCTGAATATGTCATAAAACCATTCAATCCGGATCATCTAAAAAAGGTAGTAAAGAAGGTATTGGGAGAATAGGGCGAATTCATGGGGTCAGAGTCCTTAAGTTCTGTTATCGCTGAAGCAGAAGAGATAATCGACGGATTAAATCAGAATCTCTTGGCCATGGAGGCCTCTGATAAATCCAACGTAAAGCCGGATCTTCTGAATAGCGTCTTCAGGGCAGCACATACTTTGAAGGGTATTTCGGGTATGGCTGGGCTCAGGAAGGTTTCAGATCTGAGTCACAGGATGGAAGAACTCCTGGACGGCCTCCGTATGGGCCGCCTGAGACTTACTGGTAAACTCCTTGATACGCTCTTTGAATCAGTTGACACTCTGAGAAGATTGCTGGAGATGGCAAGTTCCGGTTCAGGGGACGATATGGATATTACCCCTGTACTGAAAAAGATCGAGGCAGCGGCTTCCGGCGGGCCAGACACGGAGTCTTCTTCTGTCCCTGCCGGGGTTGAATTGAACCAGGACATCTATAAGGTACTTACCGAATATGAGACGCACAGGCTAAACGAAAATATAAAGTCAGGAATGGGCCTTTATGAGATTAAGGCGCGGTTCAAGTTTGAAAGCTTCGATAAGGATCTGGTTGACCTTAATAAAAAGCTGCAGGAAATAGGAGAGATAATTACAACGCTCCCGTCAACAGGGATGTCACCTGAATCGGGTATCGAATTTAACCTAATAATAGGCACTGGTAAGGATCATCTAAGCATACAGAATGCCCTTGATGGAGAATCTGTAGAGATCAGGAGGATAGGAGGAGGAAAAATAAAGGCGGCGCAGACAGAGAAGGACGAGGAGGCTCCTCCGCAGTCTATCCGGGGAGATGCTACTGAATCTATCAAAAGCCTCGCAAAGACCATAAGGGTGGATATAGCAAAACTTGACAGCCTCCTGAATATGGTGGGCGAGCTGGTCCTTACAAAATCGGTAATCAGCCGTATCAGCAAGGATCTGCTCATGGAGGGGGAGAGGGCAATAGATGTATCAGAACTCCAGAAGGCATCCCAGGATCTTGACAGAAAGGTGAGCATGCTGCAAGGGGAACTGGTAGAGGCCAGGATGATCCCCATTGGTCAGGTCTTCGAAAGGCTGCTCAGGATCGTCAGGAAGATCTCTAAAGAACTAAACAAGGAGGTTACCCTCCTGATTTCAGGTGAAGAAACAAAACTGGACAAGTCTATGGTAGAGGAGATAGCCGATCCCCTTATGCACCTGGTCAGGAATGCAATCGATCACGGGATAGAGGGAAAGGAGGAGCGCCTCAATGGCGGAAAGCCTGAGGCCGGAACCATAAAATTGTCTGCTCAACAGAAAGGTAACAGCGTTGTTGTGGAGGTTGAGGATGACGGTTCAGGGGTTGACCTTTCAAAGGTATATAAGAAGGCCCTCGAGCGGGGATTATTAGAGGAAAGTAAGGAGTATGGCCAAAAAGAGCTTTTCAGTTTCTTATTCCTCCCGGGTTTTACTACAAAGGAGGAGGTCACAGATATCTCTGGAAGAGGAGTCGGCCTTGATGTGGTGGCCAAAAACATAGGGAAGCTGGGCGGTATGGTGGATATGGACACAGAGCTTGGAAAAGGGACAAAATTCACCCTGACGCTCCCTATTACAATGGTAATCATTAAGGCCCTGATAGTAAGCGTAGGGGAGGAGACTTTTGCCATACCCATAAATTCTGTCTCCGAATCGCTTATGATCAAAAAGGGCGATATCAGGACCGTGGAGAAACATGGTGTTATCCAACTCCGTGACCGAACCCTCTCACTCCTCTGGTTGAGGGAGATATTTGCTCTTCCCTCCAAAGAAGAGAGCGAAAGGATATATGTTATAGTTGTTGGGCTGGCTGAAAAGAGGCTGGGACTGATAGTTGATGCCATAGAAGGCCAGCAGGAGGTAGTTATTAAATCTATAGGGAAGATCCTGAAGGATATCCCCGGGATTGCAGGCGCAACGGAGTTGGGAAACAGAAAGACCATCCTTGTCCTTGATATAGGCGCCCTGATAGATGAAGCAACCTCGGTATCTTCAAGGCCGGTCAAGTAATCCTCAGCTGTACCGTTGAATTTAACAAAAAAATTACATCCACTTAACACAATATTAACTGTAAGGCTATATAGTAGTAGCATCAGACCATTAAAGATGAGGTTGGTCAGATGAAGAATAATTCCGGCCTTGAAGAGATTGATGTATTGCGGAAATCTAGGGACTTTCTTCAGACTGTCATAGACAACATTGCTGACCCAACAATGGTGACCGATGTCAACTACCATATACTCCTTGCCAACAAGGCCATTAAAAAAACATTTGACGGGAGGAGGGACCCTGTAGCCGAACATCTTAGTTGCTTTGAGGTCATACATCGCCTGGACAGGCCCTGTCCTGTTGCATGCCCTGGTGCATACCCATGTCCGGTGAATGAGGTCATTTCTACCTTGATGCCTTCAAGGGTAGTGCATACCCTTCACGATTCATTGGATAATGAAATCTTTATGGAGATAATGGTCTCCCCTATTTTTGACGAGACAGGGGAGATTGTTAAGATTGTTGAGTCTTTCCGCGATATCACTAAGTATATTAAAGAGGAGGAAAAGCTGGAAGATCTTGTTTTTGATCTTCAGAATGCCCTTGCTAAAGCCAAGAGGTTGGCCGGCCTCCTCCCAATCTGCATGACATGTAAAAGGATAAGAAGTGAGAAGGGGGCTTGGGAGAATATTGAGGTTTATATAAGGAATCACTCTGAGGCCGAGTTTACCCATGGTCTCTGCCCGGAATGTGAGAAGAAGATATATGGTTTTCGGAATGTAAGGGAGCAATAAGGGCTGCAACCGTCAGCCCTGCTAATATAATACCTTCTTTAGGTAAAGTCCCTGGGGAGGGAGGTTTGTCACAGCCATCCTTGGGTCTCTTGAGTTGAGGATCCCGACCGCATCTTCCGGTCTTATCCTTCCCCTTCCTGCCTCAACGAGTGTCCCCATAATTCGTCTTACCATATGGTGAAGAAATCTGTCAGCTTCCAAGGTTATAATGATTTCTCCGGAATATCTCTTCATTTTTATGGCCCTGAGATTGCAAAGATTTTTCTTCTTATCCTCATAACGTGAGGACGAGTAGGCTGAAAAGTCATGCAGGCCCAAAAAACATAATGACGCCTTGCGCATGATATTTATGTCGAGAAGATCATGCAACTGAAATGTATAATTCCTCCTAAGGCTGGATATATGCCCACCATCTATGATCCGATATTCATATACCTTTCCTTTTGCAGAATACCTTGCATGGAAGTCATCCGGTACGACTTCTACCCGAAGTACCACTATGTCGGCCGGGAGGAGGGAGTTAAGGGCCTTCCTCCAGCTATCCGTATCAAGCCTGGAGCAATCCTTGAAACTTGCCACCTGTCCTGATGCGTGTACACCTGCATCTGTCCTGCCTGCACCAATGAGGGGGAGATATGACCCTGTGATCCTCTTTGTGACATCCTGGATTGTGCCTTGGATAGTCGGCAGGTCCGGTTGATACTGCCATCCATGGTAGTTTGTCCCGTCATACTCAATAAGCAATCTTATATTCTGCATTTATGTGGGTCTTTCTTCAGGAGGGGATTTGACCTTGCCTGTTTTCGATATACTCCCTGATGCCTTCTAAGAGGGCCTCTGCTATCTTCTGTCTGTAATCATCCTTTCTGAGAAGAGCTTCCTCATAGGGGTTGCTGATAAATGAGACCTCAGCTAAGATACTGGGCATATCTGTATGTATAAGGACATAGAATGGCGCCTTCTTCACCCCGAGTTTTACTATATTATACCTCTTATCCAAAATCCCTGAGAAGGATTCCATTGTAAGGTGGGCGAATTCGAGCGACATTTCTGTGGTAAAATCCTTTGCAAGCTCCTTTAGTATTGCCTGGAGATAGTTTACATCCTCTTCCGATGTAGAGTTCTCTCTGGCTGCAGTAGCCAGTGCCCTTTTGTCAGAGGGGGCACCCAGGAGATAGACTTCAACACCCCTTGTATTTTTCTTAGGGCTTGAATTTGCATGGATAGAAACAAATAGCTCCCCGTTGCTTCCATTTGCCAGCCGGCTTCTTTCGTCTAATGGGATAAATACATCTGTATCCCTCGTCATGATGACCCTCTTCCCCATTTTCCTGATAATCATATCCCTTAGTCTAAGCCCGATATCCAGGACCACCTCTTTTTCAGTAAGCCCGCTCTTTCCGATGGCGCCAGGGTCCTTGCCGCCATGCCCTGGGTCTATTATTATTGTATCTATCTTTTGTGCCGGCTGACTGCTGACCATTTTATCTTTCTTTGAAGGGGGTTCCTCAGTCGGCTGTAGGGTATTCTTCTTGTTTGTATCTTTGCTGAATATATCTATAACGATCCTTGGCGGCGAGGGAAGGGGGAAGGCCGTGAATTTTTTCAGGCCATCAAACCAGAAGGAGATGGCAATTGCATCAGGCCCCGTCTCTGAGACCTGAACATTTTTTATTGAAGAATCACTGATCGACTCGATCTTGTCCTTAAGTTCTTTGCCAACATAAAGGTTATAGAGGTTCAGGGTAACCCTATTTTCAGACGATGCGGCATGGTCGAACCTTACCAGTGTGTCCAGATCCAGGACAATCCTGGTATATTTTTGATGTGACCAGTATCTGATGTCCCTTGCCTCCGCCCTGCCGTTAACATCAATATCCTTTATCCTTTCATCTCCTCCATTCTTTTTGGCTATTTCTTCTATCCTGCTTATCTCTGTCCGGCTAAGCTGATATAGCTCTGAGTCGGGATAATCTGTGGTCACTGTAGAGAACAGTTCTTTTGCCTTTAGGAGATCCGATCTCTTTCCGGAATACCTGTATAGTCCGAAGTAAAGTCCCGCAGTATGGAATATCGATTTTTCTTTAAGTCCGTTCTCATTGGTTACAACGGAACTGTTAAGGGAGATAAATTTTCTTATGCATTCCTCCCAGTTTTTCCTGTACTTCTGCTTCTTTTTGGATTCTCTCAGGCTGTTTTCGCATGATGCTGCTGCATTAAACATTGTTTGGGCAGACCTTTTGGAGACCGTTGTTCCTTGTGAGTCCCGGATAATTGGAGAGAGGATGGTTATGATAATAAGGCACAGAATTGTTTTTTGAATCATTCTTTTCATAGCTGTATGACGGTTAAAGTAAATTAGCTTAACTCCTATCCTTATGTCAATATTGTGCTGCCGGGCATCTTCCGAGTATCTTGGCTCCTTGACATAAGTATGCAAAAGACTATAATCTATCACGAGAGATTAAAAACCCAAATACTATTTAATATTAAAGTGAATTTTCCAATTTACCGGCCTAGAAGACTACGTCAGACAGAAGATTTAAGGCGGATGGTCAGGGAGACAAGACTATCCGTAGATAATCTTATCTATCCTATGTTTGTTGTATGCGGGAAGGGGAAAAAAGAGGAGATTGGGTCTATGCCCGGAGTCTTCAGGTTTTCCGTAGACATGCTCACAAAAGAGGCCCAGGAGGTAGCCGGCCTTGGAATTCCAGCCGTAATCCTATTCGGGATTCCAGACAGAAAGGACGAAACAGGTTCGGAGGCCTATAACCCGAAGGGGGTTGTGCAGGAGGCAGTGAGGGCCCTGAAGGACAAGGTAAATGGTTTGACAGTTATAACAGATGTTTGTATTGATGAATATACATCCCACGGTCATTGTGGTCTGGTTAAGGATGGGCGTATTTTAAACGATCCTACACTTGAGATCCTGTCCAGGATGGCACTCTCCCACGCAGAGGCGGGCGTGGATATGGTAGCGCCTTCCGATATGATGGATGGGAGGGTGGGTTCAATAAGGAATGCCCTTGATGGCAACGGCTTCCATGATATACCTATTATGTCGTATGCCGCAAAGTATGCCTCATCATTCTATGGCCCATTCAGGGAGGCGGCGGACTCGACGCCAAAGTTCGGAGACCGGCGTTCATATCAGATGGATCCGCCGAATGCCATAGAGGCATTGCGGGAGGTAGCTCTGGATATTGAGGAAGGGGCCGATATTATTATGGTAAAGCCGGCCCTGGCATACCTTGATATAATATACCGGGTAAAGACTGAGTATAATTATCCTGTGGCCGCATATAACGTAAGCGGGGAGTATTCAATGGTCAGGGCTGCTGCAAATTCAGGCTGGCTCGACGGTGATAGGGTAATGATGGAGATCCTTGTTTCTATCAGGCGTGCAGGCGCCGATCTTATTCTTACCTATTCTGCCAAGGAAGCGGCAAGAATCTTAAATAAATAATGAAAATCATCCATAGCTTTCCGGAAACACGTATAAGCGGCATTCAGCAGGGGCTTGCCTACCCCGTTATTACAATAGGAAACTTTGATGGCGTACACCTGGGCCATCAGGTGATAATGCGGTCAGTGGTGAAAGAGGCAGAAACAAAGGGTGGTACGGGAATTGTGGTTACATTTGAGCCCCATCCATCCAGGCTGCTTGCACCCAATAGACCTCTTAAGCTTTTAACATCTTTTGATGAGAGGATGAGGCTCATAGAGGGGCTTGGGATAGATATGGTAATTTGCGCCAGGTTTGATGAGAAATTTGCACATATGTCTCCCTACGAGTTTGCTGCAAATATCCTTCATGGAGAGATAGGTGCAAAAGAGATATACGTCGGTGAAGATTTTGCATTCGGCTACAAAAGGAGCGGAAAGATAGATGATCTTAAGAAGTACGGGGGGGAATTCGGTTTCAAAGTAGATACGATCCCGCCTGTGATACTGGACGGGGAGAGGGTAAGTTCATCAAGAATCAGGGGGCTTATCGGGGACGGAAGGGTAGGGGAGTCTGCAAGGCTTCTTGGGAGATCTTATTCTATAGAGGGTTTGGTTGTTGCAGGAAAAAACAGGGGCAAGGATCTGGGTTATCCAACGGCAAATGTCAGGCCGCCTGATGAAATGATACCTAAAGATGGTGTCTATGCGGTAAAGGTCACACTTGATGCGGCATCGATGGATGGGGTTACTTATATCGGGAATCAGCCTACATTCGGTATTAATGAGAAGATGGTGGAGGTGCATATCTTCAACTTCGATAAGAATCTATATGATAAGAGCATCAGAATAACCTTTGTCGAACATATAAGGGATGATGTAACCTTTGAAAACAGGGATCTGCTTATAGGGCAGATTAGGGACGATATCAGGCGTGCAAAGGAATTGCTCCCTTTTCAGGGATAAACAAGGGGTATCAGGACAAGCTATGTCAAGGATATTAAGTAGTATGCGATTAGAGCCGATAATAAGTAAGGTGAAAGGGGAGATAGTAAGAAATAGTCTGATTTTGGCAGGGGATAAGGTTGTTGTCGCCCTCTCAGGGGGCCCTGATTCTATGGCCATGCTCCATATATTGAGGGGGCTTATTCAAGAGTTGGATATAAGTCTCCACATTGCCCATCTGGATCATCAGTTCAGGGGCCTTCAATCCCAAAAGGATTCGGAATTCATAAGGAACTACGCGGATAGATTATGCCTTCCGGCAACAATTGAATCGATCGATGTGCCGTCTTTTGCAAGGAAAAATCGACTTTCCGCCCAGGCGGCCGCAAGGGAGATCAGATATGAATTTCTCTTTAAGGTGGCCAGGGATGTTGGGGGGACAAAGATAGCCCTTGGACATACCTCGAATGACCAGGCAGAGACTATTTTGGCCAGAATACTTAGGGGGGCCGGCTCCAGGGGGCTCTCTGGTATCCCGGTTTATGGTAGGGGGACGATAATCAGGCCGCTCCTCTCTGTATCAAGGGCGGAGATAATTGATTATCTGAACCAATCGAATATCCCTTTCATTAATGACCCGACAAATGAGAAACCGATCTATCTCAGAAACAGGATAAGACATGAACTGCTGCCTCTTTTGGCTGAAAGATACAGCCCCGGCATATACGATATCTTAAACAGGGAGGCAGAAATATTATGCATGGAGAATGATTTTCTCTCCAAATATTCATCCGGTATCCTGGATAATATTGTCAGTGATCATGGGGAGCGGGGTCTTGAGCTTGATCTTGGACTTTTTTCGCTGCTCCACACTGCTGTCAAAAGGAGGGTGATCCTTGAGGCCGTGAGGCGTGTCAAGGGGGATACTGATAATATCGGTTTTGTTCAGATAGAAGAGACCCTCCGGATGGCGGATAATGGAAGGACAGGGGCTGTCATAACATTCCCTGGCCAGGTCAGGATTAGAAGGGGATATAACCGGATTGTTGTCTCTTTTGGCGGGGATTTAGTCGACCCGGCAAGGTGGTCTGCTTTGCGTGTTGGCGAAGAGTGGAGTTTTGCCCTGCCTGTACCAGGAAGGGTTAATCTGAAACCATCATTAATGGAGATAGAGACCTCAATTATAGATGGTCCATGTATCTATAGCGGAGGGGACGGCAAAGGCGCCTCCTTTGACCTTGACATGTTTTCTTCTCCACTTACCATACGAAACAGGAGGAGGGGAGATGTCCTTTATCCCCTTGGGATGGGCGGAAAGAAAAAGAAGCTGCATGATATATTTATTGACATGAAGATATCATTTGAGGAAAGAGGGGGGATACCCCTGCTGGTATCTCCGGAAGGGATCCTCTGGGTCATGGGTGTAAGGCAGGATGATAGGTTTAAGGTCAGGGATGGTGCAAAGAGGACACTCCTGGTAAAAATTCTGAAGGGAGGAGAATAGAATGGCAGAGCGCATCTTTGGAAAACCGATAATAACGCAGGTTGAGATGCAGAGGAGGATAAAGGAACTAGGCAGGCGTATATCGATAGATTATGAAGGAAAAGATCTGCTTGTGGTCGGTGTATTAAAGGGCGCCTTTGCCTTCTTTGCTGACCTCATAAGGGCCATAAGGCTGCCGGTAAGGGTCGATTTTATAATGGTCTCGAGCTATGGGGTTAAGAGTAAGCCTGCCGGAAGGGTAAAGGTGATATCTGATCTTACAGCAGATATAGCAGGACAGGATGTGCTCATTGTTGAGGATATTGTTGATTCCGGGCTTACTGTCAACTCCCTGAAGAAGAACCTCATTTCCCGCAGACCCAAATCTCTTAAGTTTTGTGCACTTCTGGATAAGCAGGAGAGGAGAAAGATAGATGTTGTGATTGACTATGTGGGCTTCAAGATACCGAATAAATATGTGGTTGGTTACGGACTGGATTATCAGGATAAGTATAGAAACCTGCCTTACATAGCTGTGCTGGAGAATGTTGATGAGGAGTAGGCGGCCTATTACAGGGGCTTGCGTCGCCCCCTCCACAGGCAAAGCCGAAGCGAGCATCCGGCTCGGCCGGTGCAAGCGCGGGGTGTGGGGGCATCGGAGGAGCCACTGCACCGGACAGGCCCCCACAGTTGATCGCCGCCTCCCCCTCAACGCTTGCCTGGCTCGCTGGATAGATCTAAAGGGTCTTGCGTCGCCTCGCCCCTACAACTCAACGCTCGCTTTGCTCGCTGGGGGTCCATGTTACCTGATGTTATCTAGATATTGTCATACAATAGAAAGTATGTTAGAATTTTTCCTAAAAGAATTTTTGGTGAAGAGCCTTGGCCTCAAGGCCAGGCAGGCATGATAAGATTATTTTTGGAGGAATTAGCTTGAAATCACGGAATAAATATTGGGTCCTCTGGGTGGTAGTCGGGTTATTTATGATACTCCTTTTTAATCTGTTTACTTTCATAGCCCCGTCCCAGGAAGAGGAGCTGGTGTTCAGTGATTTCATGAATAAACTTGAGGCCTCTGAAGTTGCCGAGGTTGTTATTAAGCAGAATCATATTAGTGGTCTCCTGAAGGATGGGAAGAAGTTTAAGACCTATACAACAGATTATCCGGACCTGGTGAAGATACTTCGTGAAAAGCATGTCAAGATAATTGCCAGGCCGCCTGATGAGAATCCATGGTATATAGCTTTTCTGGTCACATGGGGGCCGCTCATCTTTGTAATAGCCCTCTGGTTCTTCCTGATGAGACAGATGCAGATGGGGGGAAACAAGGCGCTCTCTTTTGGAAAGAGCAGGGCAAGGCTTCTTGCTGAGGAAAAGAAGAAGATCACCTTTGCAGATGTAGCCGGGATAGATGAGGCAAAGGAAGAGGTCACCGAGATCATAGAGTTTTTGAAAGATCCCCACAAGTTCCAGAAGCTTGGAGGCAGGATTCCGAAGGGTGTTCTTATTGTCGGTCCGCCGGGCACAGGAAAAACCCTTCTGGCAAAGGCTATAGCCGGCGAGGCCGGAGTGCCTTTTTTCAGTATCAGCGGCTCTGATTTTGTAGAGATGTTTGTCGGTGTCGGGGCCTCAAGGGTGAGAGACCTCTTTGAGCAGGGAAGGAAGAACGCACCCTGCATAATATTCATCGATGAGATAGATGCTGTGGGCCGTTTGCGCGGTGCAGGTCTTGGCGGCGGACACGATGAAAGGGAACAGACCCTAAACCAGCTCTTAGTTGAGATGGATGGTTTTGAGACCAGTGAGGGTGTCATCCTGATCGCTGCAACAAACAGACCTGATGTGCTTGATCCAGCCCTGCTCAGGCCAGGAAGGTTCGACAGACAGATAGTCGTCTCAAGGCCTGATGTGAAAGGGAGACTGGAGATACTCAATGTCCATACAAAGAAGATACCCCTTCCCAAGGAAATGGATCTTGAGGTAATTGCAAGGGGGACACCAGGTTTTTCAGGTGCAGATCTGGAGAATCTCGTAAATGAGGCGGCGCTTCTTGCCGCAAGGAAGAATAAAAAGGCTGTAGAGATTGACGACTTCGAGTTTGCCAAGGATAAGGTGCTTATGGGCGTTGAGAGGAAGAGTTTAATAATCAGCGACGCAGAGAAGAGAAATACAGCCTATCACGAGGCCGGTCATGCGCTTGTGGCCAAGATACTCCCCGGCACGGATCCTGTCCATAAGGTGACTATAATACCCAGAGGAAGGGCGCTTGGGGTTACCATGCAGCTTCCCACGGATGACAGATATAACTATCCGAAGGAATTTCTATACAACACCATTGCCATACTCTTAGGCGGAAGGGTTGCAGAGGAGGTCTTCTTAAAGCATATAACAACCGGGGCAGGGAATGATATTGAAAGGGCGACTGAACTTGCGAGGAAGATGGTCTGTGAGTGGGGGATGAGCGAGAAGATGGGCCCGCTTACATTCGGCAAGAAGGAGGAGGAGATCTTTCTGGGCCGCGAGATAGCAAAGCATAGGGATTATAGCGAAACTACTGCCATAGATATAGATAATGAGGTAAAGCGCCTGGTATTTGAGAACTATGAGCGGGCAAAGGATATAATTATAAAAAATATGAATGCCTTAAAGGGTATTGCTGAGGCCCTTTTGGAAAGGGAGGTGCTTGATGCGCAGGAGATCGACAAGATCATAAGCGAGGCAGCGCCATCTTTAACCTAAGATATGTATCTGCTATTTTAATTGCACCTACACTGCCTCCCTTCCAAAAAATAAAAAAAATCATGACCTTAAAAAAGTTTAGCTGATTTATTTCTATTCGCTTTTTTATTGCAGGATTGTCTTCGATCACGAACAATTTTCCGATGGAGAGGAGATATGGGTCACGTAAGAATATTAAAGATGGACGATGTGGAATTAATGCTCTCAAGACTCAGTCGTGAAGGCATAACCGTGTCCCAGGAAGAGATCAATAAGATTGTCCCTAAGAGATGTATCCTCCTGGTCGAGACCAGGAACCAGGATACGGTCAATATGCTTAAAAAAGAGATGCTCTTTCATGGCGGATCAGTATACTACGGGGATGGAAAGGGTCTGCTCCTTTCCGGAAGACAGGATTCCTTCATGCTGCTCGCAGAGAGCATGGAGGGGGTCGGCGAAGAGGTATCCGAAGTAGCCCTTGAGATCAGGGATTCCATAGTCAGATACTCAAGAAGGGATTTCGTGTTGAGCGGAAGGGGTTTTAGTTTCGACCTTTCCACCAGAACCCATGTAATGGGGATATTGAATGTAACCCCGGATTCGTTCTCAGATGGCGGTCTCTTCGTGGAAGAAGAAAAGGCAGTAGCCCATGCAAAAAAGATGGTAGAAGAGGGTGCAGATATTTTAGATATTGGCGGCGAATCGACAAGGCCTGGCTCAAAGCCTGTTGCTGCGGAAGAAGAAATAAGGAGGATCATCCCCTTAATCGAGAGGCTTTCAAATGAGATAGATGTGCCCATTTCAATCGATACATATAAATCCGAGGTTGCCAGGGCGGCGCTTGATGCCGGAGCAAGGATCATAAATGATATAAGCGGTCTCAGGTTTGATCAGGATATGGCGGGCCTGGCAGCCGAGAAGGAGGCGCCTGTCATCATAATGCATATGAAGGGAACCCCACAGGAGATGCAGGATGCACCTTCATACGATTCTGTTATGGGAGAGATCTATTCCTTCCTGAAGGAGAGGATTGACTATGCAATCTCTGCCGGTATAAGGCATGATAAGATAGTCATTGATCCTGGCATAGGATTCGGAAAGAAGGTCTCCGACAACCTTATGATATTAGATGCAATTGACGAACTAAGGGGTCTTGGATGTCCGATTCTCCTTGGTACATCGAGGAAATCTTTTATAGGTAAGATACTTGATCTCCGGGAAGGAGAAAGGGTTGTAGGGACCGCTGCTACAGCGGCA
Organism: uncultured Nitrospirota bacterium; assembly: GCA_964481895.1. GTDB lineage: Bacteria > Nitrospirota > Nitrospiria > JACRHA01 > JACRHA01 > JACRHA01. The sequence goes on from CAYZUL010000003.1 coordinate 27,247, forward strand.
GCAGGGATATTAAAGGGGGTCCATATCCTCCGTGTCCATGATGTGGGGCCTATGGTCCAGGTTGCCAGGATGATAGATGCCATAAAAAATAATAGCAGACATGAACATGGTAGTTGAGATTATACGGAACATAAGGTGGCAGGATATACTGGATATACTCCTTGTTGCCTTTATAATCTACAGGCTGATATTGATTATAAAGGGGACACGGACTTTTCAGATGCTTGCCGGCCTTGCCGTACTCCTGTTGGTCCTTATTGTATCCAGGTGGATAGAACTACATACTATGGACTGGATCTTTACAAGGCTCTGGTCCCAGATTGTAATCGTACTTATCATACTGTTTCAGCCGGAGATAAGAAGGGCGCTTGCACAAATGGGGAAGAACCCCTTTAGTAGTATTACGCCGATGGAGGAATTTAAGACCCTTGAGGAGATTGTGAAGGCCTCTGTCTCTCTTGCAAATAAGAAGATAGGTGGAATTATTGTCCTTGAACGGGAGATAGACCTGAGTGAGATAGTGGAGATGGGGATACAGCTTGACGCAAAGGTCTCAAAGGAGATCTTAAATGTCATCTTTCTTCCTCAATCGCCGATACATGACGGTGCAGTGATTATAAAAGGGAACCGCATCGTTGCGGCAGGCTGTTTCCTTCCCTTGAGTCTAAGCCCTGATATAAGCAAGATATTCGGTACGCGTCACAGGGCGGCCATGGGCATAACAGAAGAGACCGATGCAGTGGCAATAGCATTATCGGAGGAGATGGGGACGATTTCAGTGATAATCGGCGGGAAGATGACCAGGGAGGTAGATGCGGCCACACTCCGGAGGATTCTCACCAAGATCTTCATCAAAGAGATGAAAAAAGATGGCGTGCCGATAATTCAAAGATTAAGGGATCTCTTCCCTGAAAGGACTGCAAAATAACAGGTGTTATACTATTTTTTTTAATTGGAAATATTTGAGGAAGGTGAAAATCCATCGAGCCTGCTTATTCCGCCTATTGCTCCAAACCACCTATATCCCTCCCTGTCTATGGCAACAGTAAAGAGGCTTTCTCCCACCAAACCATCTTTTCCTTTGAAACTAAGCCACTTCTCTCCATCCAGCATGCTGACCCCTCCTTCAGTGGCAGCCCATAAGCCTCCGTCCTTATCTATTGTGATGTCTGAGATGAAATTTCCTGCCAATCCATCTCTTACAGAGTAGTTTTTCCATCCATTTCCGTCAAACCTGCTTATCCCTGCACCCCATGTACCGAACCATTTGTTATTGTTTGAGTCTACTGCTATTGAAAGTACAAAGTTAGGATTATATCCCTCCACTGATTTCTCAGGCTCCTGGGCGTGATACCTGCTCTTTACCTCTGTCCTTTCATAATCCCCTATCTCCTTTTTGTTTGCCCCAAGACCATTTTCATGGTTATAATTTTTCCAAATATTTCCGTCGAAGCTGCTTACGCCTGCCTCTGTGCCAAACCATTTAATCCCAGTCTTATCTATAGCCTCTGCGTATACCCATTCATCAGGAAGGCCGTCTTCAACTGAGTATGATCTCCATCCCCTCCCGTCGAATATACTCACACCCTTCCAATTTGCAACCCACATAGACCCGTCACTATCCCAGACGATATCGTAGACATAGGGGTCAGCAAGGTCAGGGACTGTATATGTCTTAAAAGACTTACCATCAAATTTTGTCAGCCCTCCCCCATGGGTCCCAATCCACTTGGCGCCATCCTTGCCGATCTTAATTGTGGTTATTGCATTTGATATCAAACCGTTCTTCGTATCATACCTCTCTGTTATCCTGTCTTTTATCCTGTCATATTTTAGGAGACCCTTGTCAGTACCAACCCAGATAAAATGCTCCTCGAAGGCAAGGGCATACACATTACCATTTATCTGATAGTTGGTCCAGACAGGCTTCTGAGAATATAATGACCTACCCTGGTCCTTCTTTGCGCACCCTTGAAAGATAAAATAGGTGAGGATCAAAAATAAAAGAATTGATATAAACTTGTAACCGTTGTAAGAATTGAACATTTAAGGCCTTTTAGAATAAGGTTATACCCCACCTAGGAAGCATATGTCAAGCCGATGCACTCTGTAGTGCATATGTTACAAACAAGAGAGGAAAACTTCCTAAGCCTCTTGTAGTAATACTCTATTCCGTAGGGCAACAGTGCAGTATGATATAATAAAAAAATGTCTTTTGATAATATCAACACTACATCCCTGAAACCATTGGTAGAATCAGATCTCTGTTTTAAATGCGATGTCTGTTGCAGGTTTATTGATAAAGAATCCCCGTTGCGGCCGTATTTTTCAAGGGATGAGATATGGAGGCTGATTAATGCTGGGATCTCTCCTGTGCCATTTGCAAGGCTGGATGGCTGCAAAATAGATCTGATACCTTATGGGGATTTACATATTTGCCCCTTTTTCGGATCAAGAGAAAACAGATGCACCATATATGACCTAAGACCCCTGGATTGCAAAATATATCCTGTGGCGGCAATGAAATCCCAGGGAGAATCCGGTATCCTGATCGGCATAGATACAAAATGTCCATATTCTGGTAAGGTGGAAAATGGAGATATTTTTTATTATGCTGATCTTATATCCCAAATGGCAACCAGTGAAGAGATCTTGGGTATAACAGGTGACTTTCAGGATGATGTAAGGGTTATTACATCTCTGTGGTTGCCTTGGGCAGGCACAGAGGCCTGCCCCTACGAGCTCCCATCTTATCTCAAAATACTTAGCATAGAGGATAAACCTATCTTTGACAAATTTCTCTTCGGAACAAGCAGATTATCATCCCATTCATTCATTGTAAATTATATCTGGGGAGACCTCCTTAGCTACTATTGGAAGATAATAGATGGATGCCTCTGCCTCTTTGCAGAATATGACCAAAACATATTTATGCCTATACCTCCGGTAGGCATTAATCCAAGGATGGCATCTGCTAAGGCATTTGAGATAATGGCTAAGGTCAATAAAAACCCCTCTGTATCACGGATCGAGGATCTTGATTGTAAGGAATTAGAAGAGATCTTATCGCCTGGATACAGGCATGCATTGAAGGGTTACGAATATATTTACAGGAGGGATGAGCTTGTTTCGCTTAAAGGCAATCCCTATAAAGGGAAGAGGTCTTCTGTTAATCGCTTCTTGAGCCATTTCAATTATAGCTATGAGACCTTTCGGCCTTCTGATCTTGGTGATTGCCTGTCCCTCTATATACGCTGGATGAAGGAGAGATATGAATCAAATCAGGATGATATCTGCAGGCAGATGCTCTATGATTCATATTCCGCGCACAGAAGGGCTATGATAGACTGCGATTGCCTTGATCTGATCGGCCGGACCGTTAGGATCAATGGGTCTATAGCAGGATATACCTTTGGCTTCAGGTCAGGCCCCGATATTTTTACAGTCTTATCCGAGATTGCAGACCGGTCAGCAAAGGGCCTTTCTCAGTTCATCTTCAGGGAATTATGCAAAGGTGTTGAAGGTGTCAGGTTCATAAACACTATGGACGACTCAGGGCTTGAGGGTATAAGAAGGACAAAACTCTCCTATCACCCATATAGACTGGAACCTTCTTATATAATTTCCCCTCACCCTTCCCTCTCCCCTTAGAGGGGAGAGGAATAAGGAGAGGGGCGTTGTTTTTACTAATCCTCGGCAAGGTGAATAATGATGTCCTTCTCGTTGATGAGCCATATATCCAGATCCGGGTCTCCATCTATGTTTCCTTCGGCCCTGGCTATAAACTTATTAGGATCTGAGATTGGCTCTATGATAATCTTGTAATATCTTAAGGGTTGCATAGGCGAGAATCCTATATCAGAGATGCTGCCGGAATAGCGGTCATGGTCTATATAATACATCCTTTCAAGTCTTACAATTTCTTTCAGGGCGATTTGAGCCTCTATTCCCTTTGCCCGCTTTAGAAAATATTGATATATAGGGATGGCTATCCCCGTCAAAATAAGGGTGATTAAGAGCACGATTACCAGCTCTATAAGGGTAAAGCCCTTATCTTTTCTCTTCATTTTGATCTGATAACTCAAACTTATCCAGTATATTCCTGATCTCCTTATTCTTTTCGATAATCCCCTCCATTCTTTCAATCAACTCCTGCCTGCTGTTTAAACCTTCTAAACCATGTAAGTCCTTCAGTATCCCCGGGAGGTCTGCCCCCACATCCCTCTCCATCCTCTTTATATTCATCATTGATTTGTCTATGTTTTCCAATAAGTGATTTAAAAGGTTGGCAAGCTCCTTCAGATCATCTCCTTTCCTGAGTCTGATCCTCACTGACAGGTCGCCGCCTATCACATCTTTAGCTGTCTTTTCAAACCTGTATATTGGGCCTGCAAGTTTATGGGTGACATAGACGCTTATAACGGCTAAAACAGAGATACTTATGGCAATCGCAGGCCAGAGCCTTTCCCCTAAGATTATATACTGCATGGCTGCCTGTGCCTTTTCCTCAATGGGTGATCCGGAAATAAGGGTTATAGCCGGAGGTATAAAGAGCGTCAGGACTATGAGGAATGTATATGCGATAAGCAGGATTGCGGTGAGGAATGCGTATCTCTTCTGGATAGGATGTATAAAAAACCTTCTACGCCTGAATGGACTCAAAGATGCCCCCTAAATTGCCATTAATTTTTTTCTTAACAATAAAATTTCCAGGGCAATAGACGCTGTCCATGCCAGCTTCTTAATGAAATCGATCTCGGAGATCCCCTTTCCAGACTTAATATTGTCCCCATATAAGATTGCCACGACCTGATCTTTTATTGTAAGGGGTATTGCAATTACCTCCTTTGGAAAGCGATCGTCAATCCTTTTCAGGAGGATCTGATTTCCCTGGGTAGCGATGAGCGGACCACTATAAGGTTCCTTGCTTTCTATAACATCAAGGAAGATCGACGGCTGGTCAAGCCTGATCTCAAGGCCTTCCAGCGCCTCCTTCTCAGTGTGAGGCGGATGTGCCCTCCAGCCTGATACAACCCCCTTCTTAACTATAAACATTATAGCCCTGTCAAGGACAAGGCCTATATTCTTCATCAAGATCCCTATGATCTCCTCCCTCTCCTTTGTTTGAAGGAAATCCTCCTTTGCTGCCTTGAGATATGAATTAAGCTCTTCAGGGGTGGGTCTCTTCTTTTCAGTTACCTCCTCCTCTGTTAACCTCTTCCTTTCCTCATCAAGGATCGATATATATCGCAATTTTCTGCTCACCTGATAATATTTCTCCAGTGCAAATTGTATCCTGGCCTCTGCGGCTATATATGTCTTAATAGAGCAGTTTGTCAAAAAGCCAATCTCGTTTATAGCCTCAAAATCTGTCGGGTCCAGCATGGCAACATGCAGGGTATTCTTCTCTTTTCGCAGCGGGATTATATTAAATTTTCTGGCCAGATCACGCGTAATGAGCCTTAATGCATCAGGATCTATCTGGTCAAAATCCTTGGGTCTTGCAAAGGGTATATTCAATCTTCTGCTTAAGAAGCCAGCAAGCCCCTCTTCGCTTAGATATCCAAGCTCTATAAGGTTTGTGCCGAGACGGCCGCCTACTGTAAGCTGTCTCTCAAGGACGTGGACAAGCTCTGCCTTTGTTATCAGGCCATCCTTAACAAGAAGATCCCCAAGTTTTTCAGTCAATCCCCATCACCAGATTTATGCTTGCATTATGATCTGACCATTCGCCATGAATTTACTGTTAGGGCGCTACAATCTTGTGCCCTTGATTTGGGCACAGCTATAATAGATTGATATGTTTCCTCTTATCTCAGTTTCATTGTTAGTTTCGCCCCCCTCGCATCGAATTCCTAAAAACATCCTCTATGGAGCCATGATTTTGCCATTATACCTCATCTCTGTTTCAGGCACAAAAATTTTATACCATACGACGGATGTTTTTTTCTAATTGTAGCAGTTATTTACCCATCTCGTTTATCCCTTGACTAACTCTGAATATTAAAGATTTGCACAGCCTCCCCACCTGCCCCATCAGTTACAGAGACTACCACATAGACCTTACCCTTAAACGATGAGAAGATTTCCCATCTTATTAGTCCTGTTTCATGATCTATGGTCATTCCGTCAGGCGCTGATTTAAGGGAATATAAGAGCCTGTCTCTATCTGGATCTTCGGCCACGATCTGATAAGTAAAGCCGCTTTCATATTTGTAATCTCGAATAGACGAGGTTATTACCGGTTTCGCATTAAAGATATAGGCAAAGACCGTTATGGGCACGCCCTTTTCTTTTCCATCATCGGGGGTAACCGTAAGAGATATCTTATCACCCCGTTTAAGCTCAGTAGCTAAGGTATCTGAAGGCTCATTTAAGGGCCTTCCATCTATTGCCCATTGGTATGAAAGAGCTATATTATCACCGTCCCTGTTCTGGGTTAACACCTCGGCCCTTATCCTGTCGCCTTTTACAGGAGAAGATGGGGATAGTTTTATTGAGATGATTTCAGGACGGGCATTACTCTTCGGTTTCTCTACAGGCTGTTCTGGATCTATCACCGATATTTTATTTTGTTTAGTATCAATATCTATTTTCCTAGCCTCCCAGCTATAAGCAATAATACTGAGACCTATTAGGCTGCAAAGGGACAGCAAGAGGATCTTCCTTTGAAGATGCCGGCGAGGATCAGCAGCGTCAACATTCTTTTTCATCCTTTCTTGAATCTTATGTGCTAATAACATCATTTTTTAAGCCAGTGGACTATATTGGATATGATAGAATTTGCTGGTTGATTTTTAGCCTCTAATATAGCCCCTGATCCTATCTGAATCTTCTTCTCTAAGATTTCCTGTCCCTCCTTTGGAGGTGGGATGATTATTGCCTCACCTGTTGGCGGGGCGCCAGGGCCTAACCTTACCCCTTTTTCAACAGTTACAGTGCCTGTGGTTATCCCTCCAGTTGCTTCCGGAGCAAGGATTGCCACATTTACTGGCGCAACCCCTGTAGTATAACCTAATGAAAAGAGAAAAGATTCACCTCCAGCAGAGCAGATATCTGCACTCGGCTTATATGTCAGGAAGTCTACAAGTCCGCCAACGGCAAGGGGCCTGGATATAACACGCTCAAGGGAAGAGAGCGTAATAAACCAGCCATTCGTAGGTACTAATGCTGCCCCAGAAGTGGGAGAGATGGAGGTAACAACGGTCTTATTGCTAAAACTGTTGGTTGACGAATCATAGAGGCATATCTGGGTCGTCCCTGTAACTGTCCCAGTTGTAGATACACCTGTTCTGTCAGACAGACCAGTAGTTGTAAGTGGATAAGTTATACCTGAGGGCTTATCCATAAGACCAAGGAAGATCTGGGTTGAGTTATCAACCTTATCCAGATCGCTATTAAACTTCCCTGAGCCTGCATAGACCCATATATTCCCATTGGCATCCTTGGCCGCATCAGGAGATGCGGTCAAGGGATAGTTATCTGAGAAGAGGTACTTGACACTTGGTGTCCATGGGGTGCTCAGATCCTGATTAGGTATGTCTATAGCCACGAGTTTCCCCTTCCAGCTTATTTTATTATACGCTGTTCCAAAGTAGATCTTCTCTGCTACATAATCCTTATCGGCATCTATTGCGAGGATATCGCTTACAATATGATTGTCGTCTGCGATTGTATCAGCATTGTCAAGGCTTATCTTCTTTGCAAGACTACCTGTTTTTAGATCGAGCATATAGATGTAACCTGTGCTAGTCCTGGCTATATCAGTAGCGCTCTTCGGGAGCTGTTTCGAGCCAGAGCCAAAGACCACATACCAGTTGCCATTCTGGGTATTATTTCCTGTCCTTATGATTGAAGGATAGGTAGTGGCGTGACCGAGATCGGGATCAGAAAACTCCCAAAGGGAGACAGGGTTCTCAGGGTCTGTAATATCGATAGCGAAGTAGGATGAGAACCCGACATTTGCAGGGGTCCCTGTTGGAGGTCCTGCTGGGTTTGCATCTGCCCCGGCACATGCGCCGCCAAACCTCATACCCCCGATCAGGATGGTCTTCCAGCTACTCGATGTCCTGGTATCTGTAGGATTACCCTGAATACTGGCATCTACTAGCCTTACAGAGAGGTCGTTGTAATATATATGACAGTAGCTGGGGTCTGCAAGATATTTTAGATAGGGGAAGGCATTAAATGGGATATAGCCCCATACCTCCTCGCCAAGTTTGTCATTTTGAGTATCTGATGTACTGAAGAGATTCTTAAACAGGGCCTTAACACCCGAGGCCAAGGCTCCCAGGCTGTCATCCTTGTCCTTTAGATACCCGACCCTGAAGGCATGGAGTATCCCATCATTTGCCCCAACAAAGGCTATGGCAGATCGCTGCTTATAGCTGCTGCTTGTAACATATTGATAATAGGTGCTGTCGGCATAGTCTATATGATAGGTATTTAGTGGCGTATTGGCAAAGACCTTTGGGGTGGAGTTTATGATGTCCCCAAGCTTCCACACCCTTAGACTCGTGCTTACAGTAACACGCCTGTCTCTATATGCTGAACTCACCGTGCTGCTGCAGGGATTATCGCCTATGATGCCTGTCTCAAGGCATTCACCCCTTATATACCTAACAATATTTTCAGCAGAATATGTAACATCCGGATTCAGGGCAGCGCTTAAGGCAGGATTGGTAGTTACATTCCCTACCGTGAAATCATTGGTCAGGAAGGTATTAGTAGTTGAGCTTCCTCTTTTTACATCTTTTGATGTAAATATCCTTCGTGCAGAAGGGGCCATCAATGCAAGCTTCTTCCCTCCCTCCCAGAGGTAACTCACGTCTGAAAATGCCTTTATCTGAGGCGTTGAACATTGTGTCAGTGAGGAAGGAGTTCCATCATCACCACCATCTACATTTGTCGTAAATAGGGCACCTTTTGTTTCATTGTTTGCAGTATCAAAATATAATTTTAATACCTTGTCTTGTCCAAGATTGAGCCCAAAGTCATTGGTCGTATCCTCCCTCAGGTTGTCCTTCTGGTCTATCCAGAGATTCTGCAGATATCCGGTCCAGGTAACCTCCCTTACCCCTTCCTGCCTTGTAGGGAGAAAGTATGCCTGTACCATAGAACCTATCCCCCTCGAAGAGGTTGTAAGAACAGAGACAGCCGTACCTGAGGCGGCACGCTTTAGGATATCTGCTATGGCATTGGTGATGCTTGCCTCAAGTTCATAGCCGTCGTCCCCTTCATAATATGTCAAAGGGAGATCAGAGGAATTAATAACACCATCTCCATTTGAATCCCGCAGATACTCTTTTAGATCCGGCCCTGGCTTCAAGTCACCATTTAGGTCATTAAACCCGCCGTTTATCGCAGCATCTTTTAATAGCTGAGATCCTTTTCCAAACATAAATACAGGGTATAGGATTATATTCTGGTTTCCTGTTAGGTCCGATCTGTTATCTACTGTCCTTGCCCACAAGGCCACATCGTCCAGATAGTCGGTCGCGTAAGAACTGCCGGAGGTCCCAGCCGGATCTTTGCTATCTGCGTCATAGTCACGTAAGCTTGTAGGAATGTTTGTATCCTGTGTCGCCTCTCCATCGGTCAACATCAGGATGAAGGACTTGGCGCAACGGACATATTGGTCAGACAGACCCGATCCTGTCAGCTTGGAATACTGGTAATAATAGGGATCGTATAACGGACCAGTCTGGTAATCTGCGGGGGCATTTGAATAAGCTGGTGATTCTTGCCTGAAATATCTTACCGCCTCATAAAAGGTCTCAGCCAGGGGTGTCCATGTGGATGGGGACATATTCGAGATATGGGTAATCATATCAGTAGTAGAACCAAAATCTACATAATTTTCTATATGCCCACCATCATATTTTCCGCCAACAGATCCCGATTCAATGCCGTTTCCCCTATTATAAAAGGACAAACCAAACCTGACGCCGCTGCTAAGTCTGTCCATGATACCCTCAGCCTTTTGCATCCCTTGATCTATAATGGTATTGTAAGGCCCGCCAGAGGGGGTGCTTGACGAGATAATAAGATAGACCTGTGTGGCGCGGGGAAAGACAGAGGCATAACTAGTATAGGCCTTAACTCCAAACCCCTGCAGACTTCCTATTCCAGAGGATTTAATATCATTCCAATCCCAGGCCACCCCTGTAGATGGATTGGTAGTCCAGCTGAAGTTATATGTAGTATAAGCATTTGAAATGTTTGAGAAGTTTGATGCGTAATCAGTGCCACTTATACGGATTACCCCTTGTATCCTCCTGGTCACGCTGCTGCTTGTGGCCTTTTTTGCAACCACCCTAACAGTCACACTTGTGATGGTGCCTAGTTTTGAACCTGTGTAATCGTAATCTAATATAACAGGGCTGACGGTATTGTTATTCTGGATATAGGTTGTGTCTCCATCTGATGTTGCCTCATTAACTGCGTCCCAAGCACTTGCTGCCCCTGTTACACTCCATCCAGCAGGGACACTTACATTAGCGTTTGGATAAGCATAAAAAGTCTGTGACCCAGGGTTAACCGGGCTTATACTCAACTGGTCACCTGACATACTGTAACGGTAATCCCCTACAAATGGATAGATGATCCCTGGCACAGAGGAGTTATCAAGGTTCTTTTGAAAATCCCAGGACAAAGATGAATTTTCACCATAGAGCTTTACTGTGATAGCGCCCATTGGAGACCTCGGGGATGCCTTGCCGCCTATAAGGAGTTTTTTGGCGGCATCAATCCTGCGCGTGGTGGCCCAGTTCAGGAGGTTCCCGCTTGCAATAGGATTAGCCGCAGTCCCGCTTGTCATAGCCAAGGCGGTCACCTCCCACCGGCCACTATTACTATAGATATAGTTTTTAGAAGGGTCAAAATAACCATAGTATGATCCACTTACAAACTGGGTCGGATCGTAAGATCCTGCATATGCCTGATCATTCATACTCCCTGAGTTATCAAGAATAACGAGGACATTGGGTGGGATACTGCTGCTCACAAGGGGTGGAGTAGAACAATAGTCACCCATTGCGCCCCTTACCGATGAAGGGACAAGCAGGAGAAAAAGAATGACAATCTTCAATATAATCTCTTGGTGTTTCATATATTCACCTCTCTTTTTACCTTTGTTTTCCATCATATACTATTGCGGAATTGGATCCGGGTATTCCATTATTAACCTGATCATAGGCCCATTCTTTGTATATTCGTATTCAAATTCAACCCTGGTGGGGAGTGAGAGTTTGTGCAGGGAGACAGCCTTTCCTTCGCGATCCAGGATCCGGGCTGATGGATCTATCCAGTAGCCTTTATCATCAATCATAACTGCCCCATCCTCCTCGACAAGGTTGAGTATACCATCGGCCCTTACCTTGCCGGCGGCAATTGCCAGACTGCAAGCCATATATACCATGATTACTCCAAGTGCTAACCTAAAGAATATCTTCTTATGTCTCATCTTTTACCTCCTTAACTCCACCTTATCTACTTTTATCTTACCCGGTATACCTGTAGAGGGCGGAGTTCTCTGCCCTTGCATTATTAGGGCCTGTAACCATTGTGGTGATCCTATAAAATACAGCAGTGCTTGGCACCCCCGCAGACCTTGCAAATTCAAGCCTTCCACCGGGTAGGTCTCTCGTATATAACCTCTCAAACGTAACAGTAGCAACATAGTTTCCTACGGCGCCTGGCAGGGTAATGGTGCCGCTACAGGGGGAGTTTTGATTTAAAACCCCATTAGAAATACAAATAGCCGATAATCTAGCAGTAACTGGTTCGCCAAGCATGGTCAGGTTTATGGTGTCTTTTACTATCTCTATGGCCCCATCCGCTGCCTCTTCGGCAGTTGCATATCTCTTGGCCGCCCCTGACATAGTCGTGGACTGTTCTACGAGATATAAAACCCCGGTCACCATGATAAATATAACTGCGCTTATTATTAAGGCTATAATAAGGGCAGCGCCCCTCTCATTCATCTCATATTCCTTGGAGTTATATTTAATGATATCACTCTCCATCTGAACCTCCTTTGTTCTGCAGTAAGGGGTACATCCCTCCCGATAGTAAGGCTAGTATCCCCAACCCGGATACTCGCCAGTGGGTTTGTATAATCCGGGTCTTGTTTGCCTAATTGCACAAGTAGATATACCCTCACCTGTTTTAACCGTTTATTCAGAGTCTTTGCGTCATATCCTCCTGCGAGTACACCGCCATTATCCCAGAAATCTATTGCCCCATTCTCATCTGTATCAAGGCCGAAGGCGACCTGGAGGTCCAAAACACAGTTGAGAAGGGGTTCACCACCAGCAGGCGCAACTGTTGTCCTGCTCTCGGCCCTTAAAAGATTCTGGGTCCCCGTGGCACAGGTAGATGGAAGGGTAGAAGGAACTGTATCGCCCAGGGAATATCTGACGGCATAGAAGGGCTGAGTAGCCTGCGGATCTGCAGCATCCTGAAGTCCATACAGCAGGTTTCCTAAGGCCGGGTTTGCGAAAGCAATACTACCCACCCGTGTATTGATATTACAACATGCCCCTGTAAATACATACAACCATTGCCACACCCCTGCCACCTGCTGTGCAAGGAGCTTCTTTGTGCTAGGCTCTATCACTACGACCCTGTCGCCAATACCCAGATCCTCCCTTGCATCACCCCATGTCCTGAAGGTGGGGGTTGTATTTGCCATATATGTCCATTCCTGTGCCTGCCTTGATCCCATTCCAAGTGCCGTCCCCATAAGGGTTATGGTATCTGGAGCGACACTACTATTAGTTGCACTAACAGCCGTGGGGGAGAAATCCTGATCACCATCACCATCGTAATCATAGTCTTCTGCAAGGCCATAACCTGCCATGGTGATCTCCCTTTCCATAATACCCTTTGCTATCCCTAGCTCCATATCGGCCTCGGCTATCTTATATTCTCTGCCCATATGTTTCACCTGGGTGGTATAGGCAACATAGATACCTGAAAGGATTATGAAGGATATGGCCAGGGACACGAGGATTTCTATCAGAGTGATTCCCCTAATATCTGTTATATTAGATCTCATCTTATGTTTTCCTGTGTTTATATATTACCGTGTTGTTTGAATACAGCTGTCCGCGATAGGTGAATAGGACAGCAATCTGTATTTCCCTTAGGTCATTTGTTAGCGTTGTTACATTCCAAGTAACATTATAGGTCTGTGTAAACCCCCTTATGGTCTGAATGGGATTTGGGTATTGTCGAAAATCAGGTGTTAGTGCTGCGTTGGTACTGTCATAAGGTGATAGTCCACTAAGGCCATTAACAATATTATCGAACGGCTGTGCAAGGATTATCTCTGCTACCTGAGTAGTGATTCTTATGCCTGAGTTCCTGATTTCATTTCGGCTGTTTATATCCATGGACTTGGTGGTAAGGCTTAAAAACCCGAGGATAGAAATTAAAAGGATAACATCAGCTATCATCATCTCCAGGAGGGAAAAACCACTATCATTGGAAAGGAGATAGAGGGTAGTATGCTTGATACCCCCGTCTCCTTTACCCTCTATTCTTTGCCTACTATATTTATGATATGCTGCAATTAACCCCATCCCATGTCCCCTCTCTTATCCTGACAGGGTTTACCATAACACACCTTACCTCGGCAACCCCTGCCAGCCTCAAGACATATGTCTTGCCTATTTGACCCCAATTAGTATCCCTTGCCATCCCTCTTTTATCATATATCAGGACATCATTTGTCGGATCTGCTGCGTTACCTATTGTTACAGTTAAGAATGCTGGGAGGTTCGTAGACCGCACTCCCGCCTCCTCTCCGGTATTATCGTAGACAAAATCACTACTGATGAACTCAAAGGTTGTATAAGAGTTGTTTGACGCAAACCTTATACCAAACCCTCTACTATTTGCCGCCGAGCCTCTGGTCATTGCATCCTGCCTGATCCTTTGAAGATCACCGAGAAGCCCCCTTGAGGCAGCGGTTAACCGATGTCTTTGAATAAAGCCAGTACCCATGGTGGCCATTGCCACAGCTATCCCTATTATAGCCACTACAACCATAAGCTCAGTTAGTGAATAACCCTTCTTATTAGTTATGTATCGCATACTTGCCTTCTTTTGCAATAAAGATGCCAATTATTTTATAATAGAATCCTCATAGTTTATAATGAATTATAGTGTAGAAAAGAAGAAATACAAGTAATTAAAGTATGAAATATAAGGGTAGCACTATGTAATTGATTACATAGTTTAAGGGGTAGGTTAGTCCCAGTAAAAAGGGTTTACTTTTCCTTTTGGGGATAGTATAATTTAGATAACATTATTATTAAATTATAAATAATTCTGCAGATTTATATCATCATCGGAGGGATTTATGGATAAGTTTATACAGCGTAAAAGGATTAAAGGTCTTCTTGTCGCAATCCTCCTTATTGGTCTGGGTATCACAGCAGGGATGATCATATCTTCTGACCTGGGTCTGTTTTCAAGCGGAGAGGCTGTAAATGAAGGGGTTAGGAAGGTTTCGGTTCCCCTGCCATTTACAGGACAGAGTTTTGTTGATGTTGCAAAGATAGCAACGCCGGCAGTGGTAAATATCTCAACCACCAGAAAGGTGGCGGGTCCCGGCAGATCCCCGCTTGATCCATTCTTTGAGGACCCCTTCTTTCGGCGGTTTTTTGGTGATGAGTTCCAAAGACGCGGGGTTCCAAAGGAGAGAAAGGAGCAATCTCTCGGATCTGGCGTTATAGTTGATCCGGGCGGGCTTATAGTGACTAATAATCATGTAGTCTCCCAGGCCGATGAGATAGTAGTCCTATTATCGGACAGGAGGGAGTTCAAGGGTAAACTCATTGGTACAGACCCTAAGTCTGATATTGCTGTAGTAAAGATCGAGGCAAAGGATCTGCCGTTTCTGGCGTGGGGTGACTCAGATAAGCTACAGGTGGGTGAATATGCCCTGGCCATAGGGAATCCATTCGGCCTGAATCAGACGGTCACGGCAGGGATTATAAGCGCCGTAGGCAGGGCCAACGTTGGAATAGCAGAATATGAGGATTTCATTCAGACCGATGCAGCGATCAACCCGGGAAACTCCGGCGGGGCGCTCGTGAATGTCAAGGGGGAACTAATAGGTATTAATACAGCAATATTCAGCCGGAGCGGCGGTTATATGGGCATAGGCTTTGCTGTGCCGAGCAGCATGGCCAAGGCTGTTGTTGACAGCCTTGTTAAGTCGGGAAAGGTTGTCAGGGGGTGGCTCGGTGTCTCGATCCAGGTGATAAGTCAGGAACTGGCAAAGGAATTCGGATTGAAGGACAATAAAGGTGTC
The DNA here is from genome assembly GCA_964481895.1 of uncultured Nitrospirota bacterium. GTDB lineage: Bacteria > Nitrospirota > Nitrospiria > JACRHA01 > JACRHA01 > JACRHA01. The sequence continues at coordinate 42,572 of CAYZUL010000003.1, forward strand.
CTTGTCAGTGATGTGGCGGCAAACAGCCCTGCTGGAAAGGGGGGGTTGTTAAGGGGAGATGTGATAACGGAGTATGACGGGAAGGTAGTTGATGAACCAAACCATCTGCGGAACATGGTTGCCCAGACCCCTATAGGAAAAAAGGTAAAGTTAAAGATCATGCGGGATAAGAGGGAAAAGGAGATAGAGCTTGCCATAGGCGAACTTCCAGCGGAGGCCCAGGTGTCAGGGGAGGAGAGGTCAGAAGGAGTGGCCGGAAATGTATTGGAAGGACTTGAGGTTGCCGACATAACCCCTGATATCGCCAGGGAGCTTGGCCTTGCCAAGGGAGAAACGGGTGTGGTTGTAACAAGCATAATTCCGGGGAGTCCTATAGAGGGGGCAGGATTGCAGGAGGGGGATGTGATAACAGAGATTAACAGGAAACCTGTGAGGAATACCAAGGACTTCGACTCAGTCGTTTCCCGGATAAAGGCCAATGAATCGGCCCTTATCCTTGTAACAAGGGCGGGAAGAAAGAGCTTTATTATCGCAAAACCATAGGTTTTGGCGTAATAAAATACAATAAAAAGGTGGTGATATAAAATGATCTTAAGGGCTATATTTATATTAATAAGTTCTCTGCTTGGGTGGGCCCTCTTTTCTAATATAATGGATCTGGCTGAAGGCGGCTATTTTGGTCTTTTTGCAGGTTTTTCTACAGGCGCGGTAGTCTTGCTGCTTGAATACCAATTAAAAAAGGTTGATATAAGGACCATTATAGGGGGTTTTCTGGGATTGCTCCTTGGCACCCTTTCTGCAAGCCTACTGAGTTTTCTGAGCAGTTCCATTTTTAATGAGGATCAGTTCCTCTATTTTCCATGGAGGTTTTTCCTTCTTTTATCCTTCGGGTACCTCGGTCTTGCCTTTGGCATAAAGGCTGGGAAAGAGTTTTCTCCTACGGAGATAAGGAGGATGCTGAATGACGCCCCGGCTGAATCTAACAAAAAGATCCTTGATACAAGCGTGATTATCGATGGCAGGATAGCCGACCTGTGCGAGACAGGATTCCTTGAAGGCGTATTTATAGTGCCCCAGTTTATCCTTCAGGAACTCCAGCATATTGCCGATTCCTCCGATTCTATGAAGAGGGCCAGGGGAAGAAGGGGCCTGGATATCCTCCACAGGGTACAAAAGATGGCAGATATAAATGTTAATATAATTGACGAGGATTTTCCGAATATAAAGGATGTTGACTCCAAGATAGTTGCCCTGGGCAAAAAACTGGATGCCAAGGTTATTACGAATGATCTTAACCTGAATAAGGTGGCGGAACTCCAGGGGGTCAGGGTGTTAAATATAAACGAGCTGTGCAATGCCTTAAAGCCGGTTGTGTTGCCCGGTGAGAGCATGAGGGTTTTCGTCCTGAAGGAGGGTAAGGAGGCTGGTCAGGGCATTGCTTATCTTGATGATGGCACTATGATAGTGGTTGATGAGGCGCGCAGGCTTATTGGAAAGAATGCCGATGTTGTGGTAACGAGTGTACTTCAGACCACGGCAGGGCGGATGATCTTTTCGCGCCTGAAGGAGGAGACGGAGAGCGCCATCCTGCAATCTGTAAGGTAAATGCAACCGACGTTGTCGTAGGGGGCAGGGCTTGCCATGCTCAGCGAGCAAAGCGAGCGTTGAGGGGGAGGCGACGATCATCTGTCGGTGGAGGGGGCGACGCAAGCCCCTGTAATAGGAGGGATGGTTGAAGGTTACTGCACTTATCCCGTCTGCCGGGATCGGGAAGAGGATGGGAACAGAAAGGCCGAAGCAGTTTCTTGCTATCAATGGCCTTCCTATCCTTGTTTATACACTTAAGGTCTTTGAGGCCCTCCCTGAGATTGACGAGATCAATCTTATAGTCCATAAAGGAGAAGAGGGTTACTGCGAGAAGATCATTGAAGGGTATAAGTTAAAGAAGGTGCTGAAGATCGTCTTTGGGGGTAAGACCCGTCAGGAGTCTGTCTATAACGGCCTCAAAGAGGTAAACGATGAGACCGGCATTGTAGTTATACATGATGCTGTCAGGCCCTTTGTTACTCCTGAAATAATAAGAAAGTCGATAAAGACTGCCAGATATTCTGACGGTGCCGTAGCGGCAATACCCGTAAGGGACACCATGAAATATGCAGGCGAGAAGGGTATTATAGAAAGGACCGTCAGCCGTTCAAACCTCTGGCTTGCCCAGACACCCCAGACCTTTAGATTGGATATCATTAAGGAGGCATACCACAGGGCATTTCTGGATAACTTCTCTGCGACTGATGATTCCTCCCTGGTCGAGAGAATCGGCTATAAGGTAAAGCTGATTGAAGGCTCGTATACCAATATTAAGATTACTGCCCCCGAGGATATAATTCTTGCCCAAAGGATGCTTGATAAAGTAAGCCCTGCCTTGGTGCTGTGATAAGGCCGGGGACAGGGAGATGATAAGGACAGGCATAGGATATGATGTTCATCGTTTCTGCAAGGGAAGAAGGCTGGTCTTGGGCGGCATTGAAATTCCTTTTGCGGAAGGACTTGCCGGTCATTCAGATGCAGATGTCCTGCTCCATGCCATGTGCGATGCAATGCTTGGCGCAATAGGGGAGGGGGATATCGGTCAGCACTTCCCGGATCATGACATGCGATTCAAGGGCATTTCAAGCATGAGACTCCTTGAGGACGTGGCAGGGCTGCTAAAAAGAAAGGGATTTATATTGCTTAATATCGATTCGACAATAATCGCTGAAAGACCCAGGGTATCGGGCTTTGTCATGGGGATGAGGGAGAATATGGCAGGCTTACTGGGACTCGATATAGGGTGTGTAAATATAAAGGCGACAACGAACGAGGGCCTTGGTTTTATCGGAAGAGGAGAAGGGATTGCTGCCCAGGCAGTCTGCACAGTAAGAAAGGTAGACTCTACTGATGATGCGGATCCTTCTTTGATTTAGACCTCAATTGGGCATTCTCAAGGGCTACCGATGCATAGTGGGCAAATACGGAGAGGAGTTCCAGGTCATATTCCGTAAAGGCATGCCTCTCATTGCTAAAACAAGAGCAGTTAAGAACCCCGATCACCTTAACGCCTAAGCTCAAAGGGACACAAAGGGAAGAGAAAATATCGGCCTCCTTATCGATAAAATTGATAAAGCGGCCCCCCTTTACCTTGCCTGGCAGGATTATTGGTTCTCCTGTTTTGGCTACCCAGCCTGCTACACCCTCACCGATCTTCTGGGGTTTGAAGAATTTTTCCTCCAGGCCTGATGATGCTGCAACAATAAGGGTTTCACCCTTTTCATCAATAAGCATGATTGAACTTCTGCTTATTTTAAACAATTCGAGAACGGATTTTAAAAGCTTATCCAGCGCCTTATGGGGTTCCTTTTCCAGGCTCACCGCTTCAACGGCCTTATGGAGAGTTGAGATCTCCTTGAGCTTTGTGTTCAGCAGTGATATTGTAACCTCCTGTTCTAATGTCTGGAGCTCTTCAATCCTCAATTGCCGGTTTAATTCCATCAGTCTCCGTTCTTTGTCGACCACATATGAGCAGAAGAGGAAAGAAAAGATCCCCAGGAAGATGAGGAAAGTGCTTTTGCTTTCCAGAAAATAGGACAGGGCTATTACTGAGGTAGAGTAGACGGCTATTACCAGGATGGCGATAATCCAGAGTTCACGCCGCCTTTTTTCTATATCATTCCGTTTCATCACAGTTTGTTTTTTCTATGCACTATTTTTTAAATGGCGGCCTGTGGCAGCCGAACCAGCCTGATCAGTCCGGAAAGTAGACCCAGGGCTTCCTTTCGGCCAGATATCTGTCGCCAAGATAATTGAGCCTTGCCCTGATCTTTTTAAATCCCCTTTTTTTAAGTTCATATGCCAACCCCTTTAATGCCTCATCCTGTGAAGGATAGGAATTTGCCAGGATATTAAGGCCCTCGTAATTAAAAGAAACAGAGAAGAGACCTTCTGATGCCGATATTGTAACAGACCTGTCAAAGTATCTTCCTTCATTATCAAAACCTTCCAGTTGGTAGATAGAAGAAGTCATAACGTGTACTCCATATGTTTTTGTTATGAGATTATCTCTGTGCCGATACCTTTATCTGTAAATACCTCAAGGAGGATAGCATGGGGAATCCTCCCGTCGATAATGTGCGTCTTTTTTACGCCCCCTTCAAGTGCAGCAAGACATGACCTTACCTTCGGGAGCATGCCGTCGCTGATAACCTCATCCCGTATCAACTTTGACGTCTCCTTCTTTGAGAGGGTTGAAAACAGTCTCCCATCCTTATCCAGTATCCCCTGCACATCTGTAAGGAATATGAGCTTCTCTGCCTTTAGGGCTGATGCAACTGAGCCTGCGGCAATATCCGCATTTATGTTGTAGCCCTTCCCATCCCTGTCTGCGCCTATAGGGGCAATCACAGGAATGAACCTGTCCCCCTCAAGACAGGAGAGGAGTCTTGGATCAACCTCCTCGACCTCTCCGGCCATCCCCATGTCAGGGGATCCCGCTTTATTTCTCTTTGGTCTATCCAGTTCAATCTGTTTTGCAGTAATCAGTCTGCCATCCTTTCCTGTCAGACCGACGGCTTTTCCGCCATGCCTGTTTATTGCAGTGACGATCTCCTTATTTATGGTGCCGCCCAGAACCATCTCGACTATCTCCATTGTCTCCTTGTCAGTAACCCTTATCCCCTTTATAAACTGCGGTTCCTTTCCAAGCCTCTTCATCATTGAGGAAATCTGCGGTCCTCCTCCATGTACGATTACAGGGTTCATCCCGACATACTTCATCAGTACAACATCCTGAGCAAATGTTTCCTTTAGTTCTTCATCCACCATCGCCTTTCCGCCGTACTTTATTACCACTGTTTTTCCAAAGAATGTGCGGATATAGGGGAGGGCCTCAATCAGGATATCAGCCTTTTTTATAATCCTTTCCATTGATTCTCTGTCAGGTATCATAAAATATACCTTGTAAGGTCCTCATTCTTTATTATACCGGCAAGCTTCTCCCTTACATATTTTGAATCTATCTTAAATTCCTTCTCTTTAGAGTCAGGGGCGTTAAATGAGATCTCATCCAGGAGCTTTTCAAGTATGGTAAAAAGCCTTCTTGCCCCTATGTTTTCGGCCCTCTCATTTACGGAGACCGTTATGGATGCTATCTCTTCAATCGCATCATCTGAAAAATCAAGTTTGACACCCTCGGTCTCAAGGAGGGCTATATACTGTTTTATCAATGCATTCTTGGGTTCAGTGAGAATTCTTATAAAATCTTCCTTTACAAGGGATTCAAGTTCTACACGGATTGGAAAGCGCCCCTGGAGTTCAGGGATCAGGTCCGATGGTTTTGATACATGAAAAGCCCCGGCAGCTATAAATAATATATGGTCTGTCTTCACAACTCCATACTTTGTAGTGACCGTAGACCCCTCAACTATAGGAAGCAGGTCTCTCTGTACCCCCTCCCTTGATACATCCGGACCGGCCCCCCTTTCCCTGCTTGCAATCTTGTCTATCTCATCAAGGAATATTATGCCTGACTGCTCTACCTTTGCGATGGCATCCCTTGTTACTTCATCCATGTCGATCAGCTTCTGGGCCTCTTCCTGGGTAATGGTCTTCAGTGCCTCCGGGACCTTCATCCTGACCTTCTTCTTTTTCCCGGGTAAGAGACCCCCGAACATCTCCCTCAGGTTTATCTCGAGATCTTCCATCCCTATGTTGGATATTACACCTATGGGAAGGGTCTTGTCCTTTACCTCAAGCTCGACAAATCTGCTATTGAGCTTCCCCTCTGCCAGCTGCTGCCGTAATTTTTCCCTTGTATGCTCATAAGATTCCGGGAGCTCGTGGGTAACTGCTTCACCCCTTCCCTCAGTGAATATACCAGGGGGTGGTTTCATGGCAGGAGGAGGGAGCAGCAGATCCATGATCCTCTCTTCCGCCTGTTTTGCCGCCTTTTCCCTTACCTTCTCATAGTGTTCGGCCTTGACCATATTTACAGAGAGCTCAACTAAGTCGCGAATCATCGACTCGACATCTCTGCCGACATAACCGACCTCAGTAAATTTTGATGCCTCTATTTTCAAAAATGGGGCCTTGGCCAGTTTTGCAAGCCTCCTTGATATCTCTGTCTTCCCAACGCCGGTTGGCCCTATCATTATTATATTTTTAGGCAGTACCTCATCCCTCAGGTCATCAGAAAGCCTCTGCCTGCGCCACCTGTTCCTCAAGGCTATGGCGACCATCCTCTTGGCATTATTCTGCCCTATTATATATTTGTCAAGCTCCTTAACAATCTCTTTCGGGACAAGACCCTCTACCATCTCCGTCATTATTTCAACTCCTCTACGATGATCTCCTTATTGGTATATATATCAATATCAGCGGCTATCAGCATAGCAGTTTTTGCGATAGTTGCCGCATCAAGGTCAGAATGGGATACCAGCGCCCTTGCCGCGGAAAGCGCATAGGGCCCACCGGACCCTATCGCCAGGATACCGTCCTCCGGTTCTATGACATCCCCTGTCCCTGATATGAGAAAAGAATGCTCCCTGTCTGCAATTATAAGCAGCGCCTCTAGTCTCCTTAATACCCTGTCTGTCCTCCAGTCCTTTGCAAGCTCAACAGCAGCCCTGGTAATGTTCCCTTTATACTCCTCGATCTTTGCCTCAAACTTTTCAAAGAGTGTGAGCGCATCTGCCGTTGCCCCGGCAAACCCGGTCAGAATCTTGTCATTATACATTTTCCGCAGCTTCTTCGCATTATTCTTCATCACAGTTGTTCCCATTGTTATCTGTCCATCGGCTGCTATGGCGACCATTCCCTTATGCCTTATGCAGATGACAGTTGTGCTGCGTATCCTGTTTTTATTTTCTCGTCTTCCTTTTTCCATATTCTTTTCCTCTGGGATGGGTCTTGTCGTATACCTCCATAAGCTTGTCCATGCTTAAATGTATATATCTCTGTGTCGTAGAGAGACTTGCATGTCCCAGGAGTTCCTGTATTGATCTTAGATCTGCCCCGCCATCTAAAAGATGGGTGGCGAAGGTATGCCTCAGGGTATGTGGTGTGGCATGGCGTATCATACCTATCCGCTTAACATATTTTGCTACTATACCCTCGATGCCTCTTGCTGTCAATCTCCTGCCGAACCTGTTCAGAAAGATCGGGTGAGGCATGATCTCCTCCCTTTCCGTCCCGTTTATATATTCCGTCATGGCCTTTATCGCCTTTGAACCTAACGGTACGATCCTCTCCTTTTTACCCTTTCCCCTTACCCTTACCAGACCGTCACCAAGGTTAAGATCACCAAGGTTAAGGGATGCGAGTTCACTCACTCTTATACCGGCAGAGTAGAATGTCTCGAGTATAGCCCTGTCCCTCAAGCCGAATCGCTCATTGCCGTCCGCTGATTCCATGAGTCTGATTGCCTCATCAAGCGTAAGAAAGGATGGGAGCATCTTTTCTCTCTTCGGGCTTGAGACCATTTTTGCCGGATTTATCTCTATGATCCCCTCCCTGTTCAGATATCTAAAAAAACTTCTCAAAGAAGCGAGCCTCCTGCCCAGGGAGTTTCTTGATTCGCCTTTTTTGTGGAGCTCAGCCAGGAACCCCCTGATAATTATATGATCTATAGAGGCAAGCCTGATAGCCCCTCCGTTTTTCTTAAGGTATTCAGAGAACATCCTCAGATCGTAGGTATAACCTTTTACAGTATGTTCAGATGCCCCTCTCTCTACCTCAAGATATCTGATAAATCCTTCGACCTCTTTTTCCATTTAGATACCATTCCTAGGGGCTTGCGTCGCCCCCTCCACCGGCCAGGCCGGATGGAGCCTCCCCCTCAACGCTCGCAACGCTCGCTGGGTTGATACCCACTTGCAGGGGCTTTAGTCGCCCCCTACAACTCAATGCTTACTTTGCCCGCTTGGTGTACTCCTAATCTTAGGCTGTTTCTGCCTCTTTGTGTCCGCAACCCTCAGTCCTGCACTGGATGTTGATTTCACCGCCGGACCTCTTCTCTATCATGAATGGCGCCTTGCACAGGGGGCATGCCTTAGGGACGGGTTTTTCCCAGATTGCGAATTTACATTTAGGATAGTTGGTGCAGGAATAAAATATCTTCCCCCTTTTTGTCCTCTTTTCTGTTAGTTCGCCGCCGCACCCTTCTTCAGGGCATTTAATGCCCGTAGTAATGGTCCTTGTATTCTGGCATTCGGGATAGCCTTCGCAGGCAAGGAATCTCCCGAATCTCCCCCTCTTTATAACCATCTTTTTACCGCACTTATCACATACCTCATTGGTAATTTCAGTCTTGTCAATTACCTCAATCTCCCCGGTATCTTTTTTTACAAATTCCTTCGTGTTCTTGCATTCAGGGTAGCCGGGGCATGCCAGAAACTTCCCGTTCCTTCCCCATTTTATAACCATCTTCTTGCCGCATTTATCACAGGATATATCCGTATGAACCTCTTCCCTCTTAACGTTCTTCATCTCCAGTCCTGCCTTTTTAAGGCTATCCTGGAAGGGGTCATAGAAATCCCTTACAGCCTCGACCCATTCCTTCTCTCCCTCCTCTATCTCATCGAGTTCTTCTTCCATTTTTGCTGTAAATTCGACATCAATGATATTGGGGAAATGTGCAACGAGGAGTTCGTTTACGATGGTGCCGAGTTCTGTTGGTTTAAGCTTCCCCTCGACCTTTTCTACATACTTCCTGTCCTGGATTGTGGTTACTATGGCGGCATAGGTGCTGGGTCTCCCTATCTCTTTCTCCTCCAGTTCCTTTATGAGTGTTGCCTCCGTATACCTTGGCGGCGGCTGGGTGAAGTGCTGTTTAGGTTCAAGGTTCAAGGGCCTTAGTTCCTCTCCTACTTCAAGCTGCGGCAGCCTTGAACCGTCTTCTTCTTCAGCCTCCTGAGACCCGTGGGTCTGTTCGACCTCTCCTCTTTCTTCTGAGTATACTGCTGTAAATCCTGGAAATCTGACGATCGAACCAGTTGCCTTAAAGAGATATTCACCTGCCCCGATATCTACCCGTGTAATGTCCATGATAGCCGGGTTCATCTGCGAGGCAACAAACCTGTTCCATATCAGTTTGTAGAGATTGTAATGATCACGCCCAAGATATGCCTTTATCTTCTCAGGGTCCCTTGTTATTGATGTTGGCCTTATAGCCTCATGGGCCTCCTGGGCGGTCTTTTTGGTCTTATAGACCGGGGGCTTGGCAGGGAGATAGTCTCTGCCATATTTTTCGATTATATAGCCTCTTACCTCTTCCTGGGCCTCCTCCCCGATCCTGGTTGAATCGGTACGCATATAGGTTATGAGGCCTACAGGACCCTCATCTCCTATCTCTATCCCTTCATAGAGTTGCTGGGCCAATAGCATGGTCTTTTTTGGGGAGAATTTTAACTTCTGTGATGCCTCCTGCTGAAGTCTGCTTGTAATGAAAGGCGCTACAGGATTCCTCCTCTTCTCCTTTTTTTCGATATTCTTTACTACAAAACTTCTACCTTCAAGCAGCCTCACTACTTCAGCGGCCGCGGCCCCGTTACCAATATCGATCTCCTCATCGCCCTTTTTGAAAAGCTTTGCCTCAAAGGGGGGAGGCAATTTTCCTTCCAGTCTTGCAGTTATGGACCAGTACTCTTCGGTTACAAAGGATGTTATCGCGCTCTCCCTTTCGCATATAAGTCTCACAGCTACAGACTGCACCCTTCCTGCGCTTAACCCCCTCCTTACCTTTTCCCATAAAAGGGGGCTTAGCATATATCCCACAATCCGGTCGAGTATCCTCCTGGCCTGCTGTGCATTTACCTTCTTCAGATCCAGCCTTCCCGGGTGCTCCATGGCCTTTCTTATTGCAGTTTCTGTAATCTCGTTGAAAAGAACCCTGTAGATCCTATCGCTGTTGCCATTTAACTCCTCGGCTATATGCCAGGCAATGGCCTCCCCCTCACGGTCAGGGTCGGGGGCTAGGTAGATCTTTTTTGCAGTCTTTGCCGACTTCTTAATCTCATCGATAAATTTTCCCTTGTCTTTGATCGTTACATATTCAGGTCTGAAATCGTTATCTATATCTATGCCCAGTTTCTTCACCGGCAGGTCTCTTACATGACCCATTGATGCCTTTACTATATAATCCTTTCCAAGGTACTTGCTGATTGTCTTGGCCTTGGAAGGCGATTCGACTATCACGACCGACTTAGACATCTAACCTCCAAAAAATTACTTATCAGATTTATCTTTTAATATACATGTTTCCGTCAAGCTTCCGGACTGCGCCCTTTAGTTCCAGGCCCAATAAGATTGTTGAGACCCTGGATGAGGGAAGACCGCTGCCAAAGGTAATTTCATCTATATGTCTTGGTTCATATGACATAAGGTTACGGATTAATTCTTCCTCTCCTGAAAGATTGTGTCTTTCTTCTTTATTTAACATGTCAACTTCCCTTTTGGCAAGTTGAGGTATCAACTCTTCAAGTATATCATCTATATTCTCTACAAGCTTTGCACCCTTTTTTATCAGACCGTTTGTGCCGCTGCTATTCCTTGAATTGATATTCCCGGGGATTGCAAAGACCTCCCGCCCATGTTCAAGGGCGGCATTGGCTGTTATCAATGAGCCGCTGTCATTGGATGCCTCTATAACGAGCACCCCTGCCGAGATCCCGCTTATGATCCGGTTCCTCTTGGGGAAGTTTATCCTCTCCGGCGGGGTCCCTGGCTCAAATTCGGATATTATTGCGCCATTTTCAACGATCTTGCCAGCCAACTCCCTGTTGTCGGGGGGATATAATATATCAATGCCCGACCCCAAAACCGCTATAGTCCTCCCTCCTGCTGTCATCGCCCCCTGATGCGCAAAGGTGTCTATCCCCCTCGCCATTCCGCTTACAATCGTATAACCATAAGATACCAATTCACTGCTTAACCTTTCCGTTATCGTCCTTCCGTAAGTTGTCGCATTTCTGGCGCCTACTATTGCTATGGCGTTTTCATCCTCTTTTGTTATTTCTCCTTTAATGTATAATATCGGCGGCGGATCATAGATCTTCCTGAGCCTTTCCGGATAGACGCTGTTATTCAGGGTTATAACAGTTATACCTAACCTTTCTATCTCATCGATCTCATCCACTATCTTTTTATCAGGCTTAAACCTAACTATATTGTTTGCCAGGGAACTGCCTATGCCTTCCACCTTTAATAATTCAGAGAGGCCTGCAGATAGGGCGCATTCCGGAGACCCGAAGGTCTCAATAAGCCTTTTAAAATTGACATTCCCAATACCCGGAACGGATCTTAAGGCAAGCCAGTAATATATATCTTCTTTCGCTGATCCCATGTATGACCGTTCTATTGCAGTGGTTTAAATTGGCTACAAATTATATTATATGGTTGGTCAGAGTCAAGACCTTTCAGACATTGTTCTTTTAATTATATTTTTTGATGGCACTCCTTGGCAAAGATGCCATCTCCTGTTATAATGAAACCCTTGTAAACAAGACGTAACTTACTGGAGACCCGTCATAAAGATGAAAACCGATGGAAATGAATTAGATCAGCTTTGTATCAACACAATCCGCATGCTGGCTGTTGATGCGGTACAGAAGGCCAACTCCGGGCACCCCGGGGCCCCAATGGGCCTGGCCACGCTGGCTTATGCCCTGTGGACCCGCTTTTTAAAACATAGCCCCAGGAATCCTCTCTGGCCTGACCGCGACAGGTTTGTCCTTTCAGCCGGGCATGCCTCGATGCTCCTCTACAGCCTGCTCCATCTGACAGGCTATGATCTATCGCTTGAGGAGATAAAGGGATTCCGGCAATGGGGGAGTAAGACACCGGGGCATCCCGAAAATGTCCATACCCCGGGTGTGGAGACAACGACGGGCCCGCTTGGGCAGGGTTTTGCCAATGGCGTTGGAATGGCCATTGTTGAGCGTCTCCTTGCGGAGCGTTTTAACCGTCCAGGACATACCATTGTGGATCATTATACCTATGTAGTTGCAAGTGATGGCGACATGATGGAGGGGATCGCCTCGGAGGCTGCATCCCTTGCCGGCAACCTTGGTCTTGGAAAACTGATCTGCTTTTATGATGACAACCATGTGACCATCGAGGGGTCTACTGATCTCTCCTTCCATGAGGATGTGAAGAGGCGTTTTGAGGCATACCACTGGCATGTAATATCAATTCAGGATGACGGGAATGACCTTGGGGCGATCTCAAAGGCTATCATGGCTGCTCAGACAGAGACATCCGTTCCATCCCTCATTATAGTCCGTACCCATATAGGTTATGGGAGTCCAAACAGGCAGGATACGGCCAAGGCCCATGGCGAACCGCTGGGGCATGATGAGGTAAAACTTACAAAACAAAATTTGGCTTGGCCCCTGGAGCCCGACTTTTATATACCTGATGCGGTGCTGGATAATTTTCGCAAGGCTGTTGAAAAGGGTATTTCCCTTGAGACCGACTGGCAGAAGCGGTTTGATGCATATTCTGCAGAGCATCCAGACCTGGCAAGTGAATGGCAGCAGGTAATGAGCAGAAAACTTCCAGCAGGATGGGATTCGGATGTCAGGGGATACAAGCCTAAGGGTTCGATGGCGACCCGGCAGGCCTCGGGCGAGGTGTTAAATCTGATCGCCCCCCGTTTATCTACCCTGGTTGGCGGTTCGGCCGATCTTGCACCTTCGAACAATACCAATCTTAAGGGGTTTGCTGATATCTCTAAAAAGGATTTCAGCGGACGCAACATCCACTTTGGTGTCCGGGAGCATGCCATGGGAGGTGTCTTAAATGGGATGGCTCTCCATGGAGGGGTCATCCCCTATGGGGGTACATTTCTTATATTTTCAGATTATATGAAGCCTTCCATACGGCTGGCCGCCCTTATGGGTCTTCCTGTTGTCTATGTCTTTACCCACGACAGCATCGGTCTTGGGGAGGATGGCCCGACGCATCAGCCTATTGAACACCTGGCCGGCCTGAGGGCTATCCCAAATCTTACAGTGATCCGCCCTGCTGATGCGGCAGAGACAGCCGTTGCCTGGCGCCTGGCAATCGAAGGGCAGAGAGGTCCTGTTGCCCTGGTATTGACACGCCAGAAGCTTCCTGTCCTGGACCGGGGCCTGTATGCGTCGGCCGATCTTCTGGAAAAGGGTGGATACGTCCTTTTCGAGACCAAGGGAAAAAGGCCGGAGCTGATCCTTATAGCCACAGGTTCTGAGATTCATTTGGCATTAGAGGCGGTCCAGAAACTTGAGTCGCAGGGGATTGCCTTGCGAATTGTAAGTATACCTAGTTGGGAACTTTTTGACCGGCAACCTGCCGAGTATCGTCTGTCAGTACTCCCTCCTGAGGTGCCGGCAAGGATCTCCATTGAGGCGGCTTCTATCTTCGGATGGGATCGTTATGTCGGCAGCGAGGGTGCAATTATCGGTCTTGACCGGTTTGGCGCCTCAGCCCCCGGAGAGGTCCTGATGCGGGAGTTCGGGTTCTCGGTTGAGAATATTGTTTTACGGGCTCAGGCCCTCTTGAAGAATCTGTCTAATGCTGGTTCAAACAAAAAAGGTAAGCGCCATTAATACCAATTCGAATTCAACAGGATACCAGGGCGGCGAGGAGGAGTTAGTATGGAAAAGAGGATAAGTGATATCTTAAGCTGGTATGCCAGCGACAATCCAGGCACTAAAACCAACCTTGCCCGCATACTAAACCATGGAAAACTGGGTGGCACAGGAAGATTGGTTATCCTTCCGGTTGATCAGGGTTTTGAGCATGGCCCTGCGCGCAGTTTTGCACCCAATCCATCTGCCTATAACCCTCTATACCACTTTGAGCTCGCTATTGAATCAGGTTGCAGCGCATATGCAGCCCCCCTCGGATTTATTGAGGCCGGCGCAGCGGAGTATGCCGGAGAGATCCCGCTAATCCTGAAACTAAACAGCCATGACACCCTGACAGATGAAAAGGATCCCCTCTCGGCTCAGACTGCAAGTGTACGTGATGCCCTGAGGCTTGGCTGTGCCGGTGTCGGATATACAATCTATCCCGGCTCGGCCTTCAGTCAGGAAATGTACGAGCAGCTTCGGGAGATTGCCGAGGAGGCCAGGAGTCTTGGTCTTGTCGTAGTAGTCTGGTCTTATCCGCGGGGCTCAGGTTTGACCCCGAAGGGTGAGACCGCGATTGATGTCGTGGCCTATGCCACACAGATTGCCTGCCAGCTTGGGGCGCACATTGTCAAGGTCAAATTGCCGGCTGATCATATCGAGCAGGCCGCGGCCAGGAAGGTATACGAGACATACCATATACCTGTCAAGACCCCTGAAGACCGGGTCCGCCACGTTGTGCAGAGCGCCTTTGATGGCAGGCGGATCGTCATCTTCTCCGGCGGAACCAAAGAGGAGGACGAGGTCTTTTTTAGCCAGGTCAGGGCCATAAGGGATGGCGGCGGCTTTGGTTCGATCATCGGCCGCAATACCTTTCAACGTCCCAGGGAGGATGCATTAAGGTTTCTCGAAAGGGTAATGAAGATATATACCGGAGAAGCGGGATAAGGAATTTACTAAGGAGGTAGTATTTGGAGCGTTTGAGGGTTGGTTTCCTTTGGCACATGCATCAGCCTTATTATAAGGATCCTCTCACCGGGGCCTATTCCGTACCATGGGTACGGCTCCATGGAATAAGGGCCTATTACGATATGGCCAAGTTGCTCCTTGATTTTCCCGATATCAGGGTTACAGTTAATTTCGTACCTTCCCTTCTTCTTCAGATCCTCGACTATCAGCAGGGCCAGGCCCGGGATATCTTTCTGGAGTATACCTTAAGGCCGGCTGCTGACCTGGAGGAGGCTGAACAGCGGTTTATCCTCCGATATTTCTTTATGGCCAACTGGGAAACCATGGTAAAGCCTATGGCGAGATATTATGAACTCCTTCATGACCGGGGGGTAAATCCTGACGAGCAGACGCTGGATAGGGCTGTTTTCCAGTTTAAGGCACGGGATTACCTGGACATTCAGGTGCTTTTCAACCTCTCCTGGTTCGGCTTTAAGGCAGTGGAGGAGTTGCCGGCCATGTCTGAGCTGATTTCAAAAGGACGCAACTATACAGAGGATGATAAGGCCGTGGTTATCAGGCATCAGCATGATATCCTCCGGAGGCTGATCCCGCTTTACAGGGGTCTTGAGGAGACCGGACAGATTGAACTGACCACAAGTCCCTTCTATCATCCGATCCTGCCATTAATTTACGATACCAACATAGCCCGAAGATGTATGCCGTATTCGCCTTTACCGGACAGGTTTGAGGCGCCGGAGGATGCAAAGAACCAGATCAGAAAGGCCGTTGAATTTCATTCCCGCATTTTTGGGAAAAAGCCGCGGGGTTCATGGCCTTCTGAGGGATCTGTCTGTCCTGAGGTGATCCCCTTCCTGGCAGATGCCGGCCTCCGCTGGATTGCAACAGATGAAGAGATCCTGCTTAATTCTATGCCTATGCTCTCCCGGAAGGATGCCCTGTACAGGTCTTACATTGCTGTATCTGAAGGCCGTGAGATAGGTATAGTATTTCGCGATAAAGAGATCTCCAACCTGATCAGCTTCACATTGGGAAAGATGGATGCAGCTGCTGCTGTCGACAGCCTGTTTAAGAGGTTTAAGGCCGTCCATGATATGTTTGAGAACAGGAATGAGTCTGCCCTGGTAACGATCATCATGGATGGAGAGAACCCATGGGAGTATTACCCTGAAGGCGGACGCCGCTTTCTGACTGAACTCTATTCCCGCCTGTCAAAATCCTCCGACTTCATGACCGTCCGGATTTCGGATGATCTTGACCGGCATCAGCCGCGGCAGCGGATCCATCACCTCTACTCCGGTTCCTGGATCAATCATGATTTTGATATCTGGATCGGCTCCTTCGAAGAGAATCTGGCCTGGGAATATCTGAGCCGTACCCGCAGGGCCCTGCTCCCCCTTCTTAATGATTCCTCCGTGCCACAAGATAAGCGTGAAGCGGCCTGGGAGGCGATCTATGCAGCCGAGGGGAGCGATTGGTTCTGGTGGTATGGTGACGACTTCACGAGCGCACAGGAAGAGGAGTTTGACAGGCTTTTCCGGGGGCACCTTGCCGGGGCATTCCGGCATCTGGGCCTGGAGGTTCCCAAATATCTGTCCCGTTCGATCATCCATCTTCATCCTGCAAAACATGTGATCGTGCCTGTAAATTTTATCCATCCTGTCCTTGACGGTAAGCGCACCACCTATTTTGAATGGCAGGGCGCAGGCCGCTATGATGCCATGCTTCGCACATTGATCCCTGATGCCGGACCCCCGCTCTTATCGGCTATATACTATGGGTTCAACCTGACACACTGCTACCTCCGTATAGACCCAATTGAAGGGGATGGCCCGGAGAAGCTGAAAGGATATGAGATCCATGTCCATTTCTTCGACGGACCTGAGGAATACAAATGCGTCATACCTAGTACCAACGGCATCCTTTCCCGATTTTTCATTAACCGGAGCTGGGATGGGATACGGTATGAACTGCTGGCAGAGGCAGATACCATTGCAATGGGACAAGTCTTGGAACTTGCAGTGCCCTTTGACGCCCTTGGATGGAAGCCGGGGGAGAGTTTCAATTTTATCGTAGAGGTCCTGGTGGATGGAAAGGTGATAGAGACCTATCCCCCTAAGGGTTATATACCAATTGAGGTGCCTGGTAAGGACTTTGAACAGATGATGTGGAGCGTCTGATGGGGCAGGTCTTCCTTCTTCTTGGGATACACAATCACCAGCCTGTGGGCAATTTTGAGCACGTATTCCGGGAGGCACACGATAGATGCTACAGGCCTTTTCTTGATCTCCTCATGGAACATAGGACTATTCGTGTGGCCATGCATTACAGCGGCCCTTTGTTCGATTGGATGGAAGGGAATGAACCTTCATTTATCGGCCGGCTAAAGGAGATGGCGAAAAAAAGACAGGTGGAACTCCTCACGGGCGGCTACTACGAGCCTATCCTTGCCTCAATACCGGCAAGGGACGGAATAGGGCAGATCGGGATGATGACGCAATATTTGCGAAACAGGCTTGGCGCTGATCCTAAGGGGCTCTGGCTTGCTGAACGAGTATGGGAGCCGTCTCTTCCCGGCCTGCTTAATTCTTGTGGTATCGGTTATTCCCTTCTTGATGATACACATTTTCAGTATACCGGGGTCAAGCCTGAGACCTTGCGCGGCTATTACCTGACCGAGCATGAAGGGAAGGTCCTGGCGATATTTCCCATAAGCAAAAGGCTCCGTTACCTAATCCCCTTCCGTCAGCCGGAGGAGACGATAGAATATCTTGATCAACTGAGAAAGGAGGGTCCGGTTGCTATTACCTATGCAGACGATGGTGAGAAGTTCGGCCTCTGGCCCGGTACATATCGCTGGGTCTATGACATGGGATGGATAGAGAGATTCTTTAACCTTCTGGAGAAAAACAGTGACTGGATCACTACCATTACCCCCGGCGAATACCTGGCCAAGGCTCCGTCTTCCGGCCGTATTTATCTGCCGACGGCCTCATATGAAGAGATGATGGAATGGGCCCTGCCTACAGAGACTATCCTGGAAAGGGAGGCGTTAGTTGCGAAGCTTGAGGCCTCAGGCCTGAAGGGCGCGACGGAGGGTTTTCTGCGCGGCGGACTCTGGAACCATTTTCTCGTAAAGTATCCTGAGATCAATCTTATGCATAAGAAGGCCCTATATATAAGCGAGAAACTTTCCCTCAAGGAGAAGAGACCCGGCATTTCCATGACCAAATGGTTTGCGGAGGCGAGGCGGGAGCTTTACAAGGCCCAGGGAAACGATGTCTACTGGCATGGGCTGTTCGGCGGGTACTATCTAAATTATCTTCGGCATGCCGTGCACGAGCATCTCATAAAGGCTGAGAGGCTTATCGACGCTAAGACTGATCCCCGAATCCGCCTGACAGAGACAGACCTGGACCGGGATGGCTACCAGGAATTTATAGCAGAAACAGACTGTTTAAACCTCTATCTAAAACCGGATGATGGCGCCACAGTTATTGAGATCGATTACAGAACAAAGCCACTCTGCCTTACACATGTCCCGATGCGGAGGCCTGAGGCATACCATAAAAAGATCAAGATAGATCAGCCGGCTGCCTCTTCCCCTTCTCCGGGCAGTATCCCCTCTATCCATGAGCTCTCATCTTTAAAACCATCTGTCGCTGGCAAGAGACTGATCTACGATCGCTTGCCGAGGTGGTCATTCCGGGATCACATCCTGACGAACGATACAACCCTGGACCAATTTGAGGCATCGAATTACGCGGAGATAGGTGGTTTTTCTCATAAACCTTATCAAAAAATAGAAGCCGGGACCAACACAGATGGGATCGTACTTGCCTTCCAACATACAGACATGATACACGACCTCTCCCTGACGGCCAAAAAGGTTTATACTGTTTCGGCTTCAGATGCCGCATTTACCGTTCAGTATGCCTTTAGCCATGGGCCAGAGCAGTCAGAGTCGCCGGATCAGAATGGCCATGGCCTCCTCTGGGGGGTGGAGCTTAATCTGACCCTGCTGGCCGGCTCTGACCCAAGGCGTTATTACAGCTTTCCCGGAAGGGGTGTAGAAGAAAAACTCCTAAATAGCAGGGGGGTCCTGGAGGATCTTACTGAGGCGCATCTGATAGATGAATGGCAGGGGGTTGATATATGCCTTGAATTTAAGCCGGCCGCGCGCCTCTGGAGATTCCCGATAGAAACGATATCGCAATCAGAAGAGGGATTAGAGTCGAACTATCAAGGTTCCTGCCTTGTCATCCTCTGGCCTTTGACCCTTCCACTAAAGGGGAAGCAGGAGCGTCTCATCACCATGAAGATCTCCGGACTTTAGACCCTACTATCTCCAGTTCTTAGCTTTCAAATTCACTGTTAGAAATCTAATGTCTAGAATGGGAATACTGGTCTGGTTAATGGAACACCTCGTATCTGCCGATATAAATCTAAACGTACAAAATGGGGACTTGTTGATCTGATTATTGAAATCCCTTATAATCATTGAACTAAGACAAACTTACAGTAAAAAAGGGAGGTTATATCTGATATGCCTGAACTAAGAAAAGACCCCATCAGTCAACGATGGGTAATTATTGCTACTGAACGGAGCAAGCGTGCAAACCATTATAAATCTTCTGGTCCTCCTCCGCAGGTTGAGCCGAAGTTCTGCCCCTTCTGTTCTGGTAATGAGGATAAGACCCCGCCGGAGATACTGGCCTACAGGCCTGATGGATCGAGACCGAATACACCGGGATGGCATATAAGGGTTGTGGCGAACAAGTTTCCGGCACTCAGGATCGAGGGTGGATTAAACCGGGAAGGGGAGGGGATCTACGACAAGATGAACGGGATAGGGGCCCATGAGGTGATCATTGAAACCCCGGACCATAAACAGACCATGGCAACCATGACAGACAAGTATGTCGAGGATATCCTCTGGAGCTTCCGGGACAGGATCCTCGACCTTAAAAAAGACAGACGATTCCGGTTTATCCTCCTCTTTAAAAACCATGGTGAGGCAGCCGGCGCCAGTGTTGATCATTCCCACTCTCAGCTTATTGCGCTCCCGATTGTCCCAAGGAATGTGATCGATGAGCTTCGGGGGGCCAAGGATTACTACGACCAGAAGGAGCGGTGTATCTTCTGTGATATTATCCGGCAGGAGACAGCCTCAAAGGTCCGTCTGGTCAGTGAAAATGATCATTATGTATGCATTACCCCCTACGCAGCGCGTTTCCCCTTCGAGACATGGATCTTACCCAAAAAGCATGGCCCTTTTTTTGAGGATTCCCAAAAGTATGAATTCGAGGCCCTTGCCAGGATACTCTGTGATACCCTAAGACGCCTGGACAAGGCCCTCAATAATCCCCCTTACAATTTTATCATCCATAGTGCACCTGTCAATCAGGCATATCATGATGAGGATTACTACCACTGGCACCTGCAGATCATGCCGCGCCTGACCAATATAGCTGGTTTTGAGTGGGGCACAGGTTTTTATATAAATCCTACACCTCCTGAGGAGGCAGCGAAATTCCTCCGCGAGCTGGAGCTCAGGGATTAGTGCGAATACTCTACGCCGCATCTGAGGTTACACCCTTTGCCAAGACGGGCGGCCTGGCTGATGTGGCCGGGGCCCTTCCCGCAGCGCTGGCAGGACTGGGACACGATGTCAAGGTGGTCATGCCGGGGTATAATGGTGTTAAGGATAAACCTGGAAGATATACTCCGAGGGGTAATATAAAGGTCAGTCTTGCCGGCGGGGTTTATCCCTTTGATGTAGAGTCGGGCCGTCTGCCTGAAACCGGTGTCGAGATCCTGTTCCTGTCCAATAGCCGCCTCTTTGACCGGCCAGGACTGTATCAGGAGAAGGGGAAGGATTACCCTGATAACCTGGAGCGGTTTGCGGCCTTCAGCCGTGCCCTACTTGAGGTCCCGGGATTGTTGGACTGGTATCCGGATGTGATCCATTGCAACGACTGGCAGACTGCATTGATCCCTGCCTACATAAAGGCCCATTTCCCGGACGACCCCAGGTTTACCGGGACAGGCACCCTCTTTACTGTCCATAATCTCGGCTACCAGGGGCTTTTCCCCGCTTCGGAATATCCAAAATTATCCCTCCCCCCTGAATTCTTTACGCCGGAGACCCTTGAATTTTACGGAAAGGTAAATCTCCTCAAGGCAGGTCTTGTGTTTGCCGATATCCTGACTACGGTAAGTCCTACATATAGCCATGAGATCCAGACACCCCAGTTTGGGTGCGGCCTGGAGGGGATCCTCCACGAAAGGAGCAATGATCTTTTCGGTATAATAAACGGGGTCGATTATCAGCGATGGGATCCGGCCCATGATCCCCACCTGGGACAGCCTTATGATGCCCGGCAGTTGCAGGGCAAACGTCTTTGCAGGAGGCAACTCCAGAAGGCATCTAAACTGCCAATAAAAAAGGTACCCATCATCGGGATGATCACAAGGCTTACCGAGCAGAAGGGGGTAGACCTGGTAATAGAGGTGCTCGATGAATTGATGATGCTTGACATCCAGGTAGTCATCCTGGGCGAAGGAGACCCGGATATACACCAGAAACTCAATGAGGCGATGGGCCGTTATCCCAAAAAGCTTTCAGTCCATATCAACTTTGATGAGTCTCTGGCCCATCTGATCGAGGCCGGATCGGATATTTTTTTAATGCCTTCCCGCTATGAACCATGCGGCTTAAACCAGTTATACAGTTTAAGGTATGGGACAGTCCCTATTGTCCGGAAGACAGGCGGGCTGGCAGACACCATTATAGATGCCACGCCATCCAACATCGCTGCCGGCAAGGCAAATGGTTTCCTTTTCGAGCATGCGAGTTCCCATGAACTTCTTACAACTGTGAGGCTGGCCATTAACTTGTTTCATGAAACGGATCTCTGGCTCCAATTGATCCGAAATGGAATGATGGCAGATTTCTCATGGGGCCGCTCCGCCAGGGAATATGAGAGGCTCTATCGTCTTGCCATTGATAAGGCGACAGATACTGGAAAGTAATAAGAATGTCTTGTGATGCGATGTCCTAATCCCTCACTTCACCTCCGGC
This sequence comes from uncultured Nitrospirota bacterium, assembly GCA_964481895.1. GTDB lineage: Bacteria > Nitrospirota > Nitrospiria > JACRHA01 > JACRHA01 > JACRHA01. The sequence goes on from CAYZUL010000003.1 coordinate 64,265, forward strand.
GGTGATATCACAAGATTCGTATCAGAACCTATCCTGACTTGAAAAGAGCCGCCATTTCAAATAATTAAGAAATAAAATCAATGGCAACTAGCCTAAGCAATTCAGGCTTGTATGGCGGAATCTCTTTCTTTTCAAAGGTAAACTTTCCTTCAAGGAATTCTGATAATTCCCTTAAAAGGCCCTTCCAATTTTTATGATTATTCTTATAATCTCTCCAGATAGCCCTTAATCCTTGAAGCCTCTTTTTTGTAAGGCTTATGGTTAAAAGCCTTTCCTTTACCTCTTCCCACTTATCTTCAAGCGCTTTTTCTTCAGGAAAGTCCAATATATGTTCATCTATTTGCAGATCTATCTCTCTAATGAGATTTGATACAAACTTCTTGCTCCTGTCTTGGCTTAATTCAGAAAATGTGGAATCCACCCCTTCCCTCTGTTCTGCCTCTTTATAAGTTTCCTCTATTTCTATAATCACCTCTCTATTTACCTCATAGACCCTTTCAAAGAAATCAGGTATCACCCTTTTCTCTTCAGGAGGACAGGAGATAAAATCTAAGATCCTTGTCTTGTTTGTAATCTTCTCCCCTGTTGAAAGATCATAAAGATACCAGAAATGGAAGTCCTCACCATATTTATAATAGAAAAAGATCCCTTTTATATCTCTCTTGAGACCGCTATGAATCCCAAGGGGGATAGATTCAAGCCCTTCAAGCCCCTTTGTCCTAAGATAGTTTTTCAAAGGCTGATAGAATCTCTCTCCGCCGCCAAAGACATCTCTTTCAAGTTCATCAAATATCATCTTATCCCGCTTCCTAATCCTTCTTATAACGCCAAATACTTTTGGATTAACCTCTTCTCCAAGAACTGTCTGATCAAGCCCGACTGCATTGTCGATATTCCGTATCTTTTTCTGGAGGATCTCCATAAGGCGCAAAAGGTCTTCTAGCTCCTCCTCCGGGAAGAAATTGTATACATAGATCTCATCAAAGGTAGAACCTATTCTATCTATTCTGCCTGCCCTCTGGATCATCCTGGTAGGGTTCCAGTGGAGGTCATAATTGATAAGATACTGGGCCTTTTGAAGGTTCATCCCCTCAGAGAGGACATCCGTGCTCATTAAGATATTAATCTCCCCCTTCATAAAGTCATCAACAATCCTCGTGCGTCTGGTGGCAGAGGCTACCCTGCCTGAAATCTTCTCTATTCTAATCTTTGAAAATAGGCTGTCTTCGGATATATTTTTATGGATATAATCATATCCATAACAATATATAATCAAGGGTATCTGCATAATATGTGAATACAACAACCTGTCCTTTTCTGCCCAATTCCAGGAGTCTCTTCTTTAGCTCCTTAAGCTTTGCATCTGCCTCCGCATCAATCGTCTCGACCATCCTGCCCATTTCATTGAATAGGGCTATATCCTTATCAATTTCACCAAAGAGTTCTTCTTTTTTATAATCTTCAAGATTGATATCTTCCAGTTCATCAACAAATTCTTCAGCAGTCTCCTCATCCAGGTTGGAGATATATTTATAAAAGGTTTTTTTAGTGAGGAGCTTACCCTTCATTAGATATCCCTTAAATTTCTCCAGAAAGGCCAGATGATTGGAGACGCTCTTTCTAAATGCATCAACACTGCTTTCAAGCCTCTTTAGCAGAATGGTCCTGAAGATCCCTTCCAGGGCCACCATCCTGCCCAATGCCATCTCCTCATCTTTGGAAAGCCTCTCTTTCTTTCTATATTCGAGTACCCGATAATAGGCCATGGTCAATCTTTCACTTATAATCCTGGATATATCTCTATAGAGCCCCTGATAGGCATTATCGAGCTTGTAATTGATATTCTCCAATATCCTTTTGGGAAAGACGATCTTTTTCCCATAAATCTCTGCGTCAGGATAGTTCTCTCTGACATAATCCCTTGTCCTCCTGATTGATATCTCGTTCATGAGATCATTTAGGAGTGTAGGATCGCCCTCTTTATCAATATCCTTAAAAAACTTAAAGAGGCTCGGTATCCCCTCCTTGAGAAAGATATTCTGATCCATAAAGGTGAGCAGCATTATCTGCCAGTAAAGATCCCACAGGGTATTATTAATGGGTGTGGCAGTAAGAAATAAGATATAAGGCCTCCTCCCATTCCCTCCTATATGATTGATAATGGTAAATAGATTTTCCCAACGATTAGAAAGGGGATTTCTAAAGTTGTGGCTCTCATCTACCACTATCAGGGAAACCTCATCAAGATTACCTCCTACTGAATGTCTTGCTTTATCCAGAAAATCAAGAGATGCAAGCTCTTCCTGGGATAGGATGCTCTCAGACAGGATAAGGTCTTTAACCTCATTTCTCCACATCTCCCTTAATTGGGCAGGGCAGATAATAAGAAACCTCTTTCTTTTATAAAAACCAAACTCCTCTATGATCTTTTTGGCTATCCATGTCTTACCCAGGCCTACTGCATCTGCTATCATGCAGGCCTTATATTTTTTAAGACGGGTAAAAACCCTCCTTACGGCATCTTCCTGAAACTCTGCAAGGTTAACCAGTGAGGAAGGTCTGGCATCTTTCTCCTTTTCTTCATCATCAATTTTTAAGTCGTCTTTTTGTAATTCATAGAGGGACTTTATATAAACCTCAAAAGGGCTATACTCCTTAGTCCCGAAACGGGAGGAATCAAGGAGTTCAATCAGTCTTGCCTTGAAATCAACCGCCTCATTCCAGAATTTGTCAAACCAGTTTGTCCGCACATATTGCGCCTCTGACTCAAGAGAAACAGAGTTTAACTCCGTGTTATGCGTAAGACCTGATGGTGTGAAGTTTGATGAGCCTACTACCACAAGACTATCGAATATATATGCTTTACCATGGAAAAATTCCTTATCGTAGAGCCTGACCTCCACATTATCTTTATTGAGAAACCCTATTATCTCCTTGGCCAGGTTATTTTTATCTTTAGAGAGATCAAACCCTTCAACCTCCTCCTTAATCATTTTCAAAAGCAGATCCCCAAGCGTAGTCTCATTTTTTATCTCTGGTGCTTTCCCCAGGAGAAGCCGGAATCTTTTGACCCCCTGGATATTCTCTTTTATTAAGGCATAGGCCTGGATATTAAAAAAGGCGGTAGCAATATCAAATTGGGTATTTGGTATCTCCTTCAGGACATCATTAAGGAAGGTAGATAACTTTACATCGCTGTTGTCTATGATTTTCTTTGGGATCATATATCTCCAATCGCCCTATGCTTGACAACCCGATAGCATTGTATCATACTATAAATGAGCGATAAGACCGTTGTGGGTTCCTTTGGCGTTCCCTTCCGTAGGTTGGCCAAGCCAGAGGGCACGCACCCACAGGGCACGCTCATTTTTATGGTAAATAAACGTCATCGTATTTGATCTTACTCTTAAAAACGTCAAACCATTCCTTATCATCTTTTTCGTATTTCCGGAAGATCCCCCAGGAAAATAAATCAACTGCCTGAAGAGGCAGGTCTTCATGGGAAAGATGGTGATCTATATCGAGTGGGATTCTTGGTTCTATTCTGCCGCTTAACTGACGGATCAGGTAGTCATCGAACTCTCTTATTTCTTTCTTACTCTTGCTCCTGTCTATTACAAGTCCGACTCTTACCGAGGCATTTGTAAAAGGAATGACATCAAGAACTTTTCTTGCGATAAAGTTGTAAACCCTGTCCTTTTTCTGTGACAAATAATCATATACCCGTCTTTTGTTGAGCGTGAGGGCGTAAAGCTCGAAGGGGACAGCTTCAACATGCCGGTAAAAATATCTCTTTATTTCTATGGATTGCTTTGACCCTTTCAGTTCAGTCTGTTGTTTCGGGAATTTACTTTGCAGGGTTCTTTTTACAGCCTTAGCTATTTTCTTCCTGTTTTCCATGTCATGTACCAGCATTACAGTAACCGTAAAATACTTCGACGGTTTCTTTGCGAAGAAGTCGAACCCCAGGTCGCCGCTTTCATCAAGGTACAAATATAGCATTTATTTCCTATGTTTTATTGGAATACTCCTTGTAGATATCTCTTAAAAATTCATGACCCCTTGAGCCTAAGCAAATTCTCTTTTCCTTAGTTCAACATCTTCATCAGCTCGCTTTTGTTCGTATGTAATTCTCCTGTCTAAATAATCTTCATATTTTCTAACAAAGGATTGTATAGTCTTGTTCTTGTCTTTTTCCCAGTCCTGGACTTCTTGCCGTTTGGCTCTATAGGCTTCCACAAAACCATACTCACCAATTACGACACCGGTCTGTGACAAGATAATAAACATTTCTTTCATATATTTATCACTGTGATATCTTTTTATAAATTCTTTGCACACACCGTACAAAAAAGGCTCTCCCTTATATGCCCTCAAAACTGAAATAACGATCTTTGCATTCTTATCCCCGCCCTTCATAATCAGATTTATCATTTCACTCTCAAGTGATTTATCGAAAGCCGGAAAGATTGCCTGCAGGAAATGGCTCGCTTCCCATTGGAACAACCAGTCTTTTTCTGCAAACCAACCTACTATTTCTCGGACTACTATATTGGCGTGCTTCTGAAGCGGCTTATTTATTATGTGCAAACTGAACGGTATTGCATCATATCTTTCCCCTTCTTGTTTATGTAGACGCTTAGAGACCCGTTTTCTAAAAAACTGTATCAGCCTTTTAGGATACTTCTCAGCAACTGGAGATAGTATTTCCTCGGCGTGATAGTCGATATCCGGCGCAAAGATCAAGCTGTCAAGTATAGCCACAAGATCTTTCTCAGTGAGGGCATCGAGAAGTGACGGTTTTCTGAACCATACACCTCTGATCCAATGGTAGTTCCTTAATTCAGCCAGTTTCTTGATAGCCCCAACGAAGACCTTCTTAAGCTTCGTGGACTTCGGATATTTCGGATAATTTCGGACAATCGCGCTTACGATACGGGAAAGAGCATCTGCGTCATTATTCTCACTTGCCCTGTTGTATATACCTTTCAGAAGAGGGGTATCGATTTCCTCCACATATTCAAGCAAATCTGCACATATAGATAGTCTCTTATTCTCGCCAATCCACTTTTTCAATATGTCTTTAGCGTTTATGGATGACTCGCCTTTCCATAAACCCGCAAGCATGTGAATTAAGCAAGGATCAAGCTCTTTTTCATTTTGATAGAGCAACATTAAGGCAAACTCTGTTTTTTGTTTTCCAATTTCGAACAGGAACATATTAAAATATTGGAATTCACCCCAACTTACGGGATAATTTTTGATGATAGCTAAAATCCTGCTTTGCCAATCCTCATAAGAGCTCTTATTTATGCTATCAATCAACACTTGAAGTTTCTCTTTGCGTAACTTCTCTGTTTCTTTAACGTCTAATCCAGCGGCAACCCCATAATCGTAACCGACAAGAATCCTGTATGTTTCGTATTCTTTATTCGAAGAAATGTTTGACCGAAGGGAATAGGCTTTATCATTCAAGCCCTTTCTATCAAAAAACTGTGACTGTTCTTCAATGTCTTTAATAATCTCATTTTCCGCTGTGGGCAAAATCTCACTATAAAATTCAATTAGCATATTGGTATTCTCAACGACCATTTGCAGGAGGTTATCTCCGTAGTTCCCTTGGTGTGGTGTCTGCGACGCATCTTGTAATACTTGTAATACCCTGATCCGCTGGGTTATCTCTTTCATGTCGTGATATAACCGTTTTAGCAGGTTTATAGTACGAGTTCTGATACTTTTCAACTCATCGTTCACAGGAAGCGGCCCATAATGAAATGTGACAGTCTTGTAGTCAGACATCGAAGTGCCTTCAAAAGAAGGCTTTAGCAACTGGCTGGCGATTTCCGTAACAGCCTCGAAATATTCGATAATTTTTGTGTTATTCCACTTCTCCATTTTATCCAAGACAAAAAGCTGTGGGGAATAACCAATTTTCTGAATCACATGCAAGTTATAACTCGCAAGCTTACTCAAACCCTCTATAGCTTTCTTCTTTACAGTGGGATTTGAATCGCCTGAGAGCCGAATAAGCAATTCAAATATTTTTTCGGTATGGAAGTATTTCAATTCACTTAAGATATCCAAACAGATTTTTGCTATGTCAGCATAGTGCTTTCCTTCAAATTCTCCAAGTGCTGTTTTTATGGGTTCTGGAACGCTCCCTTTTGCATTTTGCAGAGCGCTGTCTACGATGGTGATGATATCGAATTTCTTTGGTGTCTTGTCTCCGAATTCTTTAACGAATTGATGCAACAGGGAGAGCTGTTCGTACAAGTCATTATTAGACGCTGATTTCATGATCCCTTCTAAGAATCGAACGTCAAATACTGTCTTGCCTTGTTTAAGTTTCTCGAACTGCTTATAAATGAACTCAAAGCTATAGCTCGCCTGCCTGATGTGATTTTGCATCACATCTGAGAACTGTTTTTTCAAGGATTCGAACGCAGGCCGGTCAAATACCGATAACTCCTTTTGGGGTTTATATATAATGTCATGTGCCATTTCGGACCATGCATGATAAAGGACGGTCGTAAGTTGAATCTCGCATCTCAAGCCTGTGAATTTTACGTATTCAGTTAGGTCCAGCCTGTCCTTATTCAGGTGAACAACAAGATGGTGAGCGTTATAGTCATCAGGGGAGAATTTAGGAACATTCTTGATGACCGAAAACTCTTTGTAGACGTATTCAATAAATCGCCCTATATCACTATCAAGATAAAAAATAACTCTGCAACCGGCAAGATCGTCCAATTCTGCAAAGGGTATATTTTGCAGTTTTGAGTTGTCTCTAATTTTTCGCTCCAATGATTCTGGGTCTTTTTCGCGTGCGGATACCACCTGGTAGTGAAATCCGTTATTCTTCAATAAGGTTTCTAATATGAATTTCACCGCGCTTGAAAAATCCTTATAAGTGAGCTGGATCCTTTTATACTGCTCCAGAAGTGATGTAATCTTTTCCTTGCTATCCACCCTCACACGCTCCTCGCCTTCTCAAGCCTGTTCTTGACCAGCTCGCATACCGCCCAATAGACCTCGTTTCTTTCTTCTTGTGTCAGACCAAGGATGTCGAAGACAATATCATGGAGGGCCTTGCGGTCAGGAAGGGGATTGGGTGTTTGCTCGCGGATGGGACGGGTCGGGTTGATGCGAAGTTCTTCGAAGACCGAATTAATCCTTCGTTTACCAAGTTCTGAATCTATGAGTTCCTCTATCTTGCTCCTCTGCTTCTTTTGCAACAGAGACGGTGCAACTATAATCTCAGCCCGCCTCAAATCCTCAACAAGCAATCTTACAGCCCCTCCACCTAATCCCTTTCTTCCAAGAACCTCAACAAAAAACGCTGTCAATGTACTATTTAGGAGACCACACAAGATTGTAGATATTGAATCATCTTTTGGGACTATGCCATGAAAGTTATGAGTAAAATAGAGATTGTGAGTATTGTAATGACATAAATGCCTATCACCTCTAATATCTACCCATAACAATTTTGCATGTTTTAACTCTCTTCTTATTCCTTCGATCAATATCAATAGGGTATCAGTATCATTTTCCCCAAAAATAATTTTTTCGATTTCTCTTGGGCTTTTGAGAACGGGCAGCGTTTCATATTTTGCAGAGTAACCTTCACTTTTCGGAATCAGGATTTCGCTATTGAGTCCTTTTCGGCTCCATGCAACTGTGATTACCTTGCCAATGTGAGGTTGAATGGCTGTCAATTTATCATTGCCCTTTTCAAGTATTGTATAGAATATATCCGGCGCCCTCAGATATTTTCCTCCCCATTTGTTCCCCTCATATTTACCGGTGAGGAATTTGTCTTTCAATAATGACTGAGATTGCTTCGTCGCTCTGCTCCTCGCAATGACATCCTTTTCTTCTGACTTCTGAGTTTCTTCGGGATACTCCCATCCGTCATCCAGAAGCATCTCCTGTTTTACCGGATAGACCCTGTAGGTATCTGTTTTCCGAATGGCATCTGCCATTTCTATCTCAAGAAGGTTTTTTACGTTTACAACTTCCTCAAAGGGCCTTTTGAACATAACAAATCGGGCTGTCTCTTCTAATGCGGGCCATGTACCCTGCACACGACCGACATCTGGCGGCCCGAAGATGGCAATAATCGTATTCACGTCCGCATGTTCAAAGCTCCTCTTTGCCTCGTTATCATAGACCGCCTTGATTGGGCAGTACTTGAGGAGGAACTCCTGAAGATCCGCTCCATACCCCACATCGAGCCATGAATTAGAGGTGATAAAGCAGAATGTGCCCTTGTCATTAAGAAGCGAGAGGCCGTGGAAATAGAAATAGATGTAATAATCGCTTTTTTTATCAAGCTTCTTTATGAAGGGGTAATGAACCTGTATCGAGCTAAGAAGTTTTTCCTTGTATCCCCTCTTGTCCTCAAGGGTCACCTCTGCCTTGAGCTTATTTGGAGGGGCGATCTTCTCCTGCCTTACATATGGCGGATTACCGATGACAATATCAAAGCCCCCCTTATCGCCAAAGATCTCTGCAAAGTCAATGTCCCAGACAAAGGGTTTTTGTCCTGGCAACTGGATTTTCCTTTTCGTCTCCAGCAAATGTTCGATCTCCTGCCCTTTGGCCTTTATCTGTTCTTCAAAGAGAGAGGGCGAACGACCGTTCGCCCCTACATCAAACATCTCTATCTGGATTTTTCTTTTTTCGCCTTTTAATGCCTGGATCTCCTTTTGGAGGCTTACAATCTTCTCATCCAGTATCTCGCCAAAGATCCTTAGCTCTTCCTGTAAAAGGCCCTCAGCGCTCTTAAATTTGCCTGTCGGGTCATTGTTGTAGTATTTCTCCTTCTCCGCCTTCAGGGATGTAAGCCTTTTCTTGATGGAAGGAGAAAGCTTACTGTCCCTGACATGGAGGTTTACTCCTCCTACCTCTTGTACTAATGAATCTCCTATCCTGAGCCTTAAGTTGAGGTTTGGAAGAAGTGGGAAGAGCTTTCTCTGCTCATATGGGATATCCTCTTCGATGATTAACTGAAGCCATAGCCTAAGCTCGGCTGAATGCACTGCCCAGGGCATGACATCCACGCCATAGAGGGTGCTTCCTATGATCTTCTTCTTTAGCTCAAATTCGGTCATCTCCCTTTTGATATGACCGTACGTGAGCCTGTAGAGTTCCGAAAGAATATGAAGCATGCCTACAAGAAAGGCGCCGCTTCCGCAGGCAGGGTCAACAACCGCAAGATTATCAAGGGTCTCTTCAAGACGGTACCAGAGATTATTTCTTGTAATGTATGCATCAACATCCTTTTTGTCCTCATCAAAGAGGAGTCTGTATATCATTTCCTTATGCAGGTCAAATCCCCCCTCGCCCCCCTTTTCTAAAGGGGGGTTGGGGGGATTTAGGTGATTGGTGAGGTATTCTACTAAAGACCTCCGGCACATAAAGTCAACCTCTACAGTCGGTGTGTAGAAGATGCCGAGATCTTGTCTTTCGTATATCTCCTCCGCCACATTGGAGAGAGATTCATAGACATACCCGATCATCTGCGGGTCAACCGCAACTTCTGCATCCAGGGGAAGGTCTTCACGGATGGTGAAATTATACTTTTCAAGGAAATCAAAGACCTCTTCAAAGAGCCCATCACAAATCTCAAAGGGAAGATCATCTAGATCGTTTCTATGAAACAGACCTCCATTTAGGTATGGCGCTAAAGCGAGGATATTTTTGACATCCTGAGGATGGTAATAAGGATGGCTATACTTATTATTGAATGCCTCAAGAAAGAGTACCCTGAGCCAGTTCTCATAAAACGTATCCTCCCTGGCGTTGCTCGTCCTCCTTTCCTCTCTGTACCTTTCCCAATACCATTTGATGAATTTCGGATCATCATTGAGCCACCTCTTTTTGGAGATAAAGTAGAGAAACATAAGCCTGTTTAAAAACTGCTGGGATAGCTCATGGGCATGCTTGATAGGTATCTTCTGCTGTTGAAAGGTCTCCCTGAGCCTAAAGAATGCCTTTTTATAATCCTCAAAGAATCGGTCTGTAACCTTTTCTACGCTAAATGCATCTCTCCACCTCTTCCAGATATCTTTCCAGTTCTCTTCATCCCCTTTCAGGGCAAGGCTTGAGATGGTAAAAAGATCAGTATGGTAAGGATTAGATCTGTCGAGGATAAGCCTGGTAATTTTTAGCTTATGTTTTCCTACTTCTTTCCGCTCAAACTCCGGGAAGAGAAAGGTAAACTCCTTATAATCTACCGTAAGGATAAGCAGAAATCTTAAATACTTATCAGAGAAGTTTTTTGCAAGATATCTTACCAAGGGAGTTGAAAGGGTTGTGGCTTCGATCAGGAAAATCTGGAGATTGCCGTCGTAATTAAAAATAGTGTAGATGTTCTTAACCTTCTCCCTTTCCTCTTTTGCAAGCTCTAATTCAGAGATCTTTCTTTTATAGGTCGGATCAAGGATCTTATCCCGCGGATATCCAAGTCCTAAAAAAAGTTCATAAACCTTTTCAGGTGAATCTAGTTTTGGTATAAATACCTGGACGAATTCTCTTGTGCTCATATACATGATTTTAATGTTTTGATTGCTGATTATACCCTTATGTATATTCTATCGCAAATAGCGTAAAGAGCCTCTACAAACCTTTTAGAACCTGATCCCGATAGCTGAGTTGATGGGTGATTAGATGAATTTTGGGCCCATACTGCATAATTCCAGGGCTCAAATAATCAGCCTTCTGGACAATAGCAGAGATGCTCGCTAGAACCAATGAAAGGTTTTATCTTGACTATTTATAAGTGCCCAAGCTATAACCTAGCCGCGGAAACGCCTATAATCGATATTCGGAAAGATGTTGTCCTTCTCTTCCAGTTCCTTAAGCCATCCCTCATCTACTGAACCTGAACGGATCTCATCATCTAATCGTAATAAACGGAGGGTATGATCCTTAAACCGTTTGACAGCATATTCTGATGCCTGACCTGTCTTCATCATGAATGGCCAATCGGAGCTTTGCGCGAGAAGGAGTTCCCTGACAGCCTGGTTTAGTGCGCGCAGGGTCTTTCCCTCGGCCTTAGGATGTCTGTTCACAAGTTCTTCCATTCTTCTGGCCGCCCTGTGGAGGTGCCGGTAGATCCAGTCGTTCCTGCCGTTGAGCCACACATCATTATAGCCTTTGTTTCCCCAGCTGGATGCTGATGGTGTAACCTCCTGATTTACCGGGAACTCCTCCAGATAATCAGAGGGTGTTATCAGCCTTACGGTATCCTGGTCGCATGCCATCTTCCTGATAAGCATGTTGATCCATCCAGGCCCCTCAAACCACCAGTGACCGAAGAGCTCTGCGTCATATGGCGCCACCATAAGCGGCGGCCTGTCCATGGTTTGGGCCAGGAATTCAACCTGTTTTTGCCTGTTGAATAGAAAATTTCCGGCATGTCCTGCAGTCTTTTCATGCGCTGCCGAAGGGATATAGGCATCCTTATAATCCGTTTTGCCTGTGATCCTGTAATATTTTATCCCGGTGCTGATACGGATGCCGTCAGGATGGATGAATGGGCGTATGTAGTCGAAATCAAGATCCAATCCGATATCTCGATAATATTCACGGTAGTAATAATCACCGGGATATCCCTCTTCGGCGCTCCATACCTGCTTGGATGACTCTATATCGCGGCCAAAGGCGGCAACACCTGATGGACAATAGGCAGGGGCATAGATACCGTATCTGGGGCGCGGCTGGGCATAGGTGAGTCCATGTGTCTCGACAAAAAAATAGCGTATGCCGGCATCCTTTATGATTGGGTCAAGTCCGGGGTAATATCCGCACTCGGGGAGCCAGATACCTGCCGGCGGATGCCCCATGACTTGTTCGAAATAATCAACCCCTGCCAAAAGCTGGGTGCGTACGGCAAAGGGCTGAACACTAAGAAGCGGGAGAAAGCCGTGGGTGGCAGCAGTTGTAATGATCTCCAGGACACCCTCATTTTCCAGCCTGCCGAAGGCAGGGAGGAGGTTGCGGGCATATTGGTTTTCAAAACGGTCCCTGCTTCTTGAGAAACGATCGTAATACATCCTAGCAAGGCTATGGAACTCCGGTTGGTGTCGTGTCCGGTCAAGCTCTTTTTCTGATAACTCTATTAGGCGGTTTAAGTGCCTTATATAGCGTGCCTGAAGCAGCGGGTCGGTCATCATGGAGATCAGTGTCGGAGAGAGGGAGAGGGTCAGTCGGAAGGGGATTCCATCTCGGACAAGACTTTCAAAGACATCAAGGAGCGGAAGATATGTATCCGAGAGGGCCTCGTAATACCAGTTCTCTTCCAGGAAATAGCTATGCTCCGGGTGTCTTACGTAGGGCAGGTGACCATGGAGGATCAGGCTTAGATAACCGGCCGGCATGATATGTCAGGTCCTCTTATTGGTCTTACTTGTTATCCAGATTTCCCTGGAAGAAAGACCTCCTATTCCCTCTTTGGTGATGCTTCCGGCCTCTGCCATGAGCGGATCCCAGAAGGAGGGTCTTTTATCCCGGTCTTTATCACGGGGGGCGGTCATCCGCTTTAATTGAAGTGCTCTCAGGAGATCCTGGCGGACTGATTTTCGGCGGGCATGCCTGACTTCGAGCCACCTCGTCTCATCAAAAGCTGAGACACCGGCACGGGGTGTCTGGATCACATTAGATCGGGATATGAGGCGGAACGATCCGTCGGGCAGGGACCATCCGATGTCAGCCAGGAGGGATTTCTCAGCACTCCATATCCGGATATACCAGTTCTGCGACTCCAGTGTTACAGGGACATCAAAAAAATGATGGGCGTTTGTGCCGTTAAACCGGATCATCGTGACATCGTATATCCTGAGGACAATCCGCTCCCTTTTGTCCTGGATATCCTTCCAGTCATCCGGAGAAAAATCCCAGTAGGCATAAATCAGATAGGGATCAACAGGCATGAGAACCAGCTCGGTTTCACCGTATGACCATGGCAGGTCATAGTATCCCTGCCTCTTTGGATTATCGGGAGACGGAGGGACCGGTAGGGCTGGTCCTCCTGCCGAACGAACAGGCCTTTCCGGATCCTCTGTGTCCGGTGCTTTCTTAATGTACAGTTTAAGGGCACTGATCAGCTTATCTCTGGTCATCCTGTGTCTGCCCTTTATCCCGTGTGACTTGGCCATGGCAAGCAGTTCCGGGCGCTTAGCTTCCATCATATTAGATTTCTTTTTAGATTTCTTTGGTCTGGATTTTCTGTGGGTTGGTTTCATTATTTAGCATCTCCTTGGAAACAATAACTATACCAGATTCGGTGGTCACAAATCTCTTCTTATCTGCCTCCTCATCATAGCCGATTTCGGTCTTGTCCGGAAGATGGACATCCTTATCCAGGATTGCCTTCCTGACCCGGCAGTGCTGTCCGATCTTCACCCTCTCCATTATCACAGAATCCAGGACCGTACTATTATCTTCTATCCGGACATTAGGGGAGACTACCGAGTGTTGGACGCGGGCCCCACTTATGATGCATCCGTTACAGATAATTGAATCGAGAGCAATTCCAAGCCGTCCGTCCCTGAACTCCTCTGCGAAGACAAACTTGGCTGGAGGGAAAGGACCATGGTATGTCCTCACCGGCCAGTCCTGGTCGTAGAGGTTGAATATAGGATCGACTGAAACAAGGTCCATGTTAGATTCCCAGTAGGCGTCAAGCGTACCTATATCACGCCAGTACTTTACCATCTTCTTGTTCTTGTCCAGAAATTCATAGGCAAAGACACGGGTCTCCTTCACCATCTGGGGCAGTATGTCTTTCCCGAAATCATGGCTGGTCGGCCTTTCTGCGTCCCCATTCAGATAACCGGCAAGGGTCTTGACATTGAAGAGATAGACCCCCATAGATGCAAGACAGATAGACGCCTTTGGAGGGTACGGTCTTGGCTCCACAGGTTTCTCTTCAAAACCTATGACGCGATGATCCTGATCTACTTCCAGGATGCCGAATCTGGATGCGGAGGCGATGTTCACCTCGATTGCCCCTAAGGTCACGTCTGCCCGTCTCTCTTCGTGAAAGGCGAGCATCTCGGAATAATCCATCTTGTAGATATGATCACCAGATAAAACAAGGAGCAGTTCCGGATTTACCTGCTGGATAAAATAAAGGTTCTGGAATACTGCATCGGCAGTACCCAGGTACCAGTCTTCTCCGACCCGTTGCTGCGGGGGTATGGAGATAAGAAAATCCCCCAATTCCGGATTTATCACGTTCCAGCCTATACGGATGTGATTATCAAGGGAGAGGGACTTATATTGTGTGAGAACGGCTATCTTTCGGATGCCAGAATTCAGGCAGTTGCTGAGGGTGAAGTCGATAATGCGGTAATGCCCGCCGAAGGGAACAGCGGGTTTTGCACGATGTAATGTAAGAGGGAAGAGCCTGGCCCCCTTGCCGCCTGCGAGGATCAAGGCCATGACATTTTGCATTCTTATACCACCCATATCAATTTAGCATAATCTAACCCTAACCCTAGTCATTGTCAAGATTATTTATAAGGGAAATAAAGAAAAAAAGATAGATTCAGCGAGGATCAGATCTAAACTGAAGTGAGCTTGTCGAGCCTTGATTGACAGGTACTGCAAAGTTTGTTATACACTAGGTAAAAAGGGGGCTATTGCGATGAAGACCATTGCTGTGCTGACCAGTGGCGGAGACGCACCTGGAATGAATGCCTGCATCCGTTCTGTTGTACGGAGCGGGGCGGCCCATGGATTGCAGGTGATAGGATTCCGCCGCGGTTTTACCGGTCTGATGGCAGGAGACTATATATCCCTTGGTCCCCGCGCCGTAGCAAATATCATCCAGCGGGGAGGCACCTTTCTCGGGACATCAAGGTCGCCGGAATTTAAGAGGATTGAAGGCCGTCGCAAGGCAATAGATGAATTAAAAAAAGCAGGGGCGGAGGGGCTTATTGTTATTGGCGGAGACGGGAGCTTCCGTGGTATCTATGACCTTATCCAGGAGTGTAATATCCGTGCGGTGGCTATCCCCGGTACCATTGATAATGATATCTATGGGACGGATGTCAGCATAGGCTTTGACACGGCCGTTAATACGGTACTGGAGGCTATAGACCGGATACGGGATACTGCGGCTTCACATGAGCGGATTTTTTTTGTAGAGGTCATGGGACGACGGTCCGGTTTTATTGCCCTCGAAGTCGGATTGGCCGGAGGAGCTGAGGCCGTTGTGGTGCCGGAAGCCCCAACAGACGTAAAACAGCTTTCTAAGGTATTGATCGATAGCCAGCATCGGGGAAAGAGCAGCAGCATCGTGATCGTAACGGAAGGGGATGAGCCAGGCGTGGCCTTTACACTTGCCGAGCAGGTCAAGGCTTGTGTAGGGATGGAGTCCCGTGTAGTAGTGCTTGGCCACATCCAGCGGGGGGGATCCCCGACAGCAAAAGACCGGGTATTGGCAACCCTTTTGGGTGCTGCTGCGGTTACAGCGCTTGTTGAGGGCAAGACCGGGGTAATGGTGGGTGAGATAAATAATATGGTAGTCCTTACCCCATTACCTGAGGTATGGGGAAAGAAGAAACACCTGGATCTTTCCCGTCTGGCGCTGGTGGGGACATTGGCAGGGTAGGAAGGGTCCCAACTTGACATAGATATATTTTTGGTTGATAATTTTTAAGCCTAACAGTCTATTAGCATAGGTCATTTCATGGAGACCAGAGAGGTAAAGAAGAAGGATTCGACCCCAGAAAGGAAGGATCTCAGTTATAAAATCTTAGTTACCACTCTGGCAACAAGCGCAATACCCTTATTATTCTTTTTAGTCGCTATTCTTATTTTGCAATTTAGTACAAACATATGGCAAGACAGTACTTGGATATGGCCAATAATATATGGCTTGATTGCCATCTGTATAGTCAGCACCATAGGATATTATTTTACGGCAAGGAGGATTGTTGCCCCATTAAATAAACTGATGGATAGTATAGATATTATAAGGAAGGGTAATCTTGATCATCATATCGATATAAATACCGACGATGAGTTCGGGGAGTTTGCCGAAAAATTCAATCAACTGACAACAAATTTAAAGGGTGAGATCGCCTCTCTTAGAGAGACAGAAGAAAGATACAGCGATTTGATCGATAATGTATCGGCCATGATTCACCAGATAGATAAGGATATGAGGTTTATCAACGTAAACAGGGCAGAGCTTAAACTCCTAGGTTATTCGCAAGAAGAAATGCTCAAAATGAGGTTGACAGATCTCGTACCCGAGGAGGAGAAGGAAAAGATAGTTGCACATGTTGAGAGACTCAAAAAAGAGGGCAAGAGCAAGGTTGACACGGTATTTATTAAAAAGAGCGGGGAGAATATTGCTGTAGAGATCGATGCAAATGCAATTTACAAGGAAAACGGGAACGAGTCAGGCCATGAGTTCTTATATACAAGCGCCCAAGTTAGTTATATCGATAAAAGAAGAAGGCTTGAGAAGAAGTTAATAGATTATGCTACAGAGTTGACAGGGAAGGAGTCCAGGCAGGCAGATTATCCATCGGTAGATATCGGGAGGATTGCACCGATAGATAAACTTGCTGCAGGTGTAGCCCATGCTATAAATAAACATCTTGGTGTGATATCAGGATTTATCCAGATGATGTTGAAGGAGTGTGATCGTGGATGTCCCAGCTATGAAGAATTAGGAATAATAGAGAAACATATTAATTATACCAAGGAGATAATTGACGATCTTTTAGACTTTGCCATGATATCCAGGCTCTATAAGGAGGAGGTTGATATAAATAAAAACATCGAAGATGCCTTATCGCTACTTGAGCATCAACTATTATTGGGAGACATCTCTGTGGTTCGGAATTTTGCCAGCGACCTGCCTAGGTTATTCTGTGATCCTGGAAAGCTTCAGCATGTCTACTTAAGTCTTTTAGCAACGTCAGCCAGCGCTATGAAAGAAGGGGGCGCGCTTATAATATCCACCTCCCATGGCAAGGATAGAAGATTTATAGAGATAAGAATTAAAAATACAGGGGCAGGAATACCTAAAGAAGAGATAGGCAAGATATATGACCCATTCTATTCACTGAAAGGTACTGGAACAGGAATGAGTCTTAGTCTTCCGGCGAGCTATGGGATTATAAAGGAGCATAAAGGCGAGCTATTAGTAGAGAGCAAGGATGGGACTATGTTTACAATATGCCTTCCTGTTGATAGAGAAGGTCTTGCCGTATCATCTGAAGAATCCTTAAAGAGGGGTAAAAATTGAGGGAGAAGATACTCATAGTAGCAGATGATATAGATATGAGAAGGCTTCTTACCAGGGTTGTAGGTGGTGCAGGGGTATACTCGGTTTTGTCTGCATCTAGCGGAGAAGAGGCATTTGAGATTATCAAGAATGAAAAAATAGACCTGATCCTGGCCGACATAGATATAAAGATGCCCCAAATGGGCGAGAATGGGATTCTTGATAAAGTAAGAAAGATAATCAATAAAGCAAAGAATATAGATGATAAGATACAGGTTATCCTGCTGGCTGCGGCCGATACTGTAGAATCTGCCAAGATAGCTACTGAGAGAGGGGCCTCCTCTTATGTAGCCAAGCCTTTTAACAATGATGATCTTGTTTTGCAGGTCAATCGTCTACTTGAAAGACAGAGGCTTACCAGGAGAGGTCAATATCCACCATCCGACTATGGAAATATTATAGGCAATAGCAGGGAGATGCAAAAGGTCTATAATCTGATCCATAGGGTGTCAAAATCAGAAGCAACAGTCCTTATAACAGGCGAGTCAGGCACAGGTAAGGAGCTTGTTGCAAGGGCCATCCACTATGAATCAGACAGGACGGAAAAGGCATTCCAGGTAATAGACTGCACAGCCTTTCCCGAGGCAATCCTGGAATCTGAGTTATTTGGCCATATAAAAGGCGCCTTTACAGGGGCTATCAGAGACAAAAGAGGGTTAATGGAAGAGGCTGACGGAGGAACGGTCTTCATTGATGAGATAGGTGATCTCTCCCTGGGTATGCAGATGAAGCTCTTAAGGGTGCTTCAGGAGGGGGAATTTAAGCCTGTGGGGGGATTAAAGACGAAGAGTGTAAACCTAAGAGTAGTTGCTGCGACAAACCGGAATCTTGAAGATATGGTTACCGGGAGGCTCTTCAGGGAAGACCTTTACTACCGTTTAAATGTAGTTTCCATTAAACTGCCTCCTCTGCGGGACAGGAGAGAGGATATATACTTACTTGCTTACTACTTCCTGGAGAGGTTTGGAAAGAGGAAAGGGCACAGGGTGACCAAGATAGACCCTGACGCCATGGACCTCCTTATAAGATATAACTGGCCAGGGAATGTAAGGGAACTTGAAAATGTGATAGAGAGGGGAGTTGTCTTATGTAGTGATGATACTGTTTTAAAAGATGACCTTTCGCCTTCACTTAGGATACCTGATAATCAACGGGCGGAGACTAGGGAAGATATATACCGGCTTCCCTATAAGATCGCAAGACAGAAGGCGAGCGAATCTTTTAATTATAACTATCTTAAAAAGAGGCTCGAAGAAAATAGGGGGAATGTAACCAGGACGGCTCAGGAATCAGGTCTGCTGAGACAGGAATTGCAGCAGATAATGAGGAAGTACAAGATCAAATCATCTGATTTTAAGGAAGAATAGTGCAATAAAAAGATTGCACTCTCATATTTTTCACCTCATCTTTATATTTCCCTTTATTGCCTAGGTAAAATAAATATTTTGCCAAGAATATAGTGCAATTGTTATATTGCACCAATAACCTGCCCTTAATATCAAGAGATCATTCTGTCCGTGAGTAGCAAAGCATTATAATTGCTTGAAAAGATTGATTTAACCTATTTTGGTTTGGGGTTGTTATGTTTACTCGTCTTAAATGGCAAGTATCTTGCTTATTACTAGATGATGGGCACACAAAGGCTGTTGCCTAGGTGCCTAAATTAAAATATCTGGAGGACAAGGATTATGACTGAAAGGACAGCTATCTTAAATGAAATAGATCTAGGCTCTACGGATGATCTATTAGTAGATTCATCTATACTAGGGGAGGGGTCTTTAGAAGATTATGAGGGTATATATCTCCTTCCGTATAATATTGCCAAAAGGAAGGTGATTGAGTCCTTTACCCACGAGTATCTAAAGAAAAGACTTGAGCATAACAAGGGTAATGTTACCAGGGCGGCAGAGGAATCCGGTATTCTAAGGGAGGCCTTCCATCAGATAATGAAGAGATATAGCATCAAATCAACCGACTTCAGAGAAAGATAGTGCAATAAAGAAGTTGCACTCCTATTTTTTTTCTTCCACTCTTCTATAAATCCTGCTTTTGCAAGGGAAATAAGTTAGGAAAACAATTTATAAAGCAATAAATCGGTGCAATATAACAGTTGCACCTTTATTTAATTTTTCGTGATAGACCAATTATTCCTATAGGCTTAGTAGGAATTTCCATCTCCTTAAAAACATGAAGGAAAATTTGAAATATAAATTCCTTAACATTCTTAACAGATCTGGCAGGTATCTTGCAAATATCATATCTGCCCTATTTGGATTCGCCGGAGAATGCACATTATGACTATAACATCAAAACCTTTTATCACAGCCGATGCTCACATGAGCATGGGTACCACAACCTGTATGGGAGCGGACATTTGAAGATGGATGTAGATATATCCTATGACAGACGGGCATTCTTCCGTGAGGCCTTCCGTTTAGTAGGAAAAAATGT